>NZ_JAIQWX010000137.1 GCF_020164475.1 Pseudomonas sp. REP124
CGCTCCTACAAGGTCTACGCAATCTGTAGGAACGAGGCTTGCCCGCGAAGACGTCAGTAGCCCCAACCCGAAACCCGGATCAGGTAGCGTCGTTAAGGATCAAACTCCGGTAATGCCCCGGATTGGACCCCGACCACTTGCGAAACGCCTTGTAGAATGAACTGGCATCGGCAAACCCCAGCCGCGTGGCGATCTCGGCGAAGCTGATGCTCGGCTCGGCCAGCCAGACGATGGCCAGCTCCTTGCGCACGCTGTCCTTGAGCCCCTGATAAGTCTGCCCCTCCTCCGCCAATCGACGGCGCAAGGTCGAGGCCGACATGCATAACTGCTGCGCCAGCGGCTCGGTTTCCGGCCACTGCTCGGCGGGCAACTGGCGCAGGTCGTGTTTGATCCGGCTGGCCAGGCTTTCGGGATCGCGGTACTTCACCAAAATGTTCGCCGGCGCATGGGCCAGGAACCGCTTGAGCTCTTCGGCGCTGCGCTTGATCGGCAAGTCCAGGCAATCGGCGGCGAAAATCATCCGCGTGCGCGGCCGGTCGAATCGCAGGTTCTCGGAAAACATCACCAGGTAGTCATCGCAGAAATCGGGCTTGGGACAACGCAACTCGATGGCCAGAATCGGAATCCGCCGCCCGGCCAGCCAGCAGGCCACGCCGTGGACGATCATCCAGTAGGTGAAATAGGTGAAGGCACGACGCGGCGCGTGGTCGTCTTCGGCCAGGACGATTTCGGCCAGGCTTTGCTGACGCACCAGTTCGGCGGGCATGCATTCGAGCATCAACGACAGGAAACTCAGGCCGCTGGTCAACCCCGTCGCCACGCTCGGCTGGATCATCGCGCAGCGGCACAGGAACGCCAGGCTGCCGGACTTGAGCTTGCGCGGGTCCATGCCGAAAAACTCGTCGTCCCCACGCCTGGCCAGCAAGCGCCAGAGCCGCGCATAGGCACTGGCCGGCACCCGGGCGACGTTGCTTTGCAGCAGCGACGGATCAATACCGACCTTGCTCAACACCTCATCGGTCGCCGCGCCGGGGGCGCAACTCTGCAGCAGCGCTTCACGCACCAGTTGGATGGAAATGGTGTCTTTTTCCGACATTGAGCGAGGCGGGCCGTGTGGTTGGGGTGGTGGGCATATTAGCGCAGCCGACCGGGCGATGGAGAGCCTTTGTGGGAGCGGGCTTGCTCGCGAAAGCGGTGGGTCAGCCGACCTCTGTGCCGAATGACACTCCGCCTTCGCGAGCAAGCCCGCTCCCACATTGGGGACGGTGTTCAGTCGATGTAGAGGGTTGTTCAGCTTAGGTTCAGGTAAATGTCAATGACTGCCATTTGGGAATGAGTGTCATTATGTTACAACTTAGCACCCTATCTATTCGTGACACGGTGCTGAATGCTCGTTCCTTTTCTGATCATGCTGCGCGAAGGCATCGAGGCTGCGTTGATCGTTGGCATCATTGCCAGCTACCTCAAACAGACCGGTCGCGGTCAGTGGATGCCGGCGGTGTGGGTCGGCGTGTTTCTCGCCGCAGCGCTAGCCCTGTTGGTGGGTGGTGGGCTGGAGCTGGTCAGTGCCGAGTTTCCGCAGAAGCAGCAGGAACTGTTTGAAGGCGTGGTTGGCCTGGTGGCCGTTGGCATTCTCAGCTCCATGGTGTTCTGGATGCGCAAGGTGTCGCGTTCGATCAAGCATTCGTTGCAGGCGTCTCTGGATCAGGCGTTGACCGGCTCGAAGCATCAGGTGACCGCGCTGATCGCCATGGTGTTTTTCGCTGTGGCTCGGGAAGGTCTGGAGACGGTGTTTTTCCTGCTCGCGGTGTTCCAGCAGAGCGAAGGCCCGGCGGCACCGATTGGTGCGCTGCTCGGGCTGATCCTGGCGATTGTCATCGGTTTCCTCATTTACACCGGCAGCATGCGTCTGAACCTCGGTGCGTTCTTTCGCTGGACCGGGTTGTTCATCCTGGTGGTGGCTGCCGGGATCCTCGCCAACTCTGTGCAGGCCCTGCATGAAGCCGGGGTCTGGAATCACCTGCAAACCGTGCTTTTCGATATCAGCGCCGTCCTGCCGATGGATGGGCCGCTGGGGTCGGTGCTGGCCGGGATGTTCGGGTATCAGGATGCACCGACGGTCAGCACGCTGGGGGCGTATGTGATTTATCTGGTGGTGGCGTTGGTGATGTTTTTCTACCCGGCCCCTGCCGCACCCGTCCCCTGTAGGAGCGAGCACGCTCGCGATGGTCGTTAACGATAACGCGGGGAATCTGATGCCCCGCGGTGTCCGGGCCTCCATCGCGAGCCTGCTCGCTCCTACAGGGGGTGTGGCGTTTTCAGAATTACTTCCAGTCAGTAAGGGCTCTCATGCCAAACCAACTCCCTCCAAAGGCGTCCCCTCCCCGTGCCCTGCGCTGGGCGGTGGCCGGCTCAGTGGTCGTGATGATCGCCGCCGGCGGCCTGTTCTATTACGCCTCGAAAATGGCCGCCTCCAGGCGCCAGGCCAACCACGATGAAGTGGTGGTGACCATTCAATCCCACAACTGCGAACCCAACGCTCTGACCGTACCGGCCGGGCGCGCGAGCTTCCGCATCGTCAACCGCTCGGATCGGGCCGTGGAGTGGGAAATCCTCGACGGCGTGCTGGTGATCGAGGAACGGGAAAACATTGCCCCGGGCCTGAGCCAGGTGATCAACGCCAACCTGCAACCCGGCGACTACACCATCACCTGCGGCCTGTTGAGCAACCCGCGCGGCACCCTGCACGTGACCCCGACCGCCGCCTCCGATGCAGCGGCCAGGGCCAGGCCGTCGATGGTGGCGTTCGTCGGGCCGTTGTCGGAATTTCGCGTGTATCTGAGCAGCCAGAGCACTGCACTGATCAAGGCCGTCAGCGCCCTGGAACAGGCCATCGAATCCGGCGATCTGAACCAGGCACAAACCCTGTACGCGCCGGCTCGCGCCGCCTATCAACGCATCGCCCCCGCCGCGCAGCGCCTGGCCGAGTTGGACAACGCTATCAACGCCCGCGCCGACTACTTCGAGAAACGCGAGCAGGACCCGGCCTTCGTCGGCTTCCATCGCCTGGAATACGCGCTGTTCCAGCAACGCAACCTCGACGGCCTGACACCGATTGCCCAACGTCTGTCGAGCGATGCCACCACGCTCAAGCAGCAATTGCTGGCCCAGACCCTGCCACCAGAGCAGCTGGTGAGCATCGTAGTGCGCAATCTCAACACCCTGGCCGATGTACGCGCCAGCAGCGGTGAGGAAGAACCCTACAGCCATACCGATCTGAACGGTTTTGCCGGCAACCTCGACGCCGCGCGCAAAGTGGTCGAGCTGTTGCGCCCGCTGCTGGGCAAGTCCGCCGCCGACCTGCTGCCGAAAATCGACAGCGCCCTCACCGCCTTCGACGCCCAACTCAACACTTTCAAGCTCAAGGACGGCTACGCCAGCTACGACAGCGTCAGCGCCGATCTGCGCAAGCAGATCGCCGACAAGGCCAAGGCCCTGGCCGGCGCACTCGACGCCATCGATCCCGCCCTCGGCCTGTCCGGCCTGTAAGCAGAAGACGACTTCCAGATGAACGATTCAGAACAATTCAACCTCCAGCGCCGCCGAGTATTGATGGGCATGGGTGCCGCCGGTGTGGCGCTGGCGGGCTCCGCCTTGAGCTGCCCGGCCATGGCCGCCGCCCCCGCACAAGTCACCGAAGCGCCCAGCAGTGACCGCACCGAAGACCGCCACGAGTTCCACGGCAAGCACCAGAGCGGCATCGTCACCCCGCGCCCTGCGTCCGGCATGCTGGTGTCGTTCGATGTGCTGGCCAGCGACCGCGACGACCTGGAGCGACTGTTCCGCACTCTCAACGAACGCATTGCGTTCCTGATGAAGGGCGGCCCGGTGGCCCAGGTCGATCCGAAGCTGCCGCCCGTGGACTCGGGGATCCTCGGGCCGATCGTCACCCCGGACAACCTGACCATCACCGTGTCGGTGGGCGAATCGCTGTTCGACGAGCGTTTCGGCCTGGCCGACGCCAAACCCAAGCGCCTGATGCGCATGGTCGGTTTCCCCAACGATGCCCTTGAAGCCGATTGCTGCCACGGCGACTTGAGCCTGCAGTTCTGCGCCAACACCGCCGACACCAACATCCACGCCCTGCGCGACATCGTGAAGAACCTGCCGGACCTGCTGCTGGTGCGCTGGAAACAGGAAGGCAGCGTCCCGCCCCAGGCCCCGGCGAAGCCCGGCGTGCCGGCGCAAAGCGCGCGCAATTTTCTGGGCTTTCGCGACGGTTCGGCCAACCCCGACTCCAACGACGACAAAACCATGGACCGCATCGTCTGGGTCCAGTCGGGCAGCGACGAGCCTGCGTGGACCGCGGGCGGCAGCTATCAGGCGGTGCGCATCATCCGCAACTTCGTCGAGCGCTGGGACCGCACGCCCTTGCAGGAACAGGAAAGCATTCTCGGCCGGGTCAAAAGCAGCGGCGCGCCCATCGGTGGGAACCACGAAACCGAGATTCCGAACTACGCCAAGGACCCGGAAGGCAAGCTGACCAAGCTCGACGCGCACATCCGCCTGGCCAACCCGCGCACCGCCGCGAGCCAGGCCAACCTGATCCTGCGCCGGCCGTTCAACTACTCCAACGGGGTCAACAAGAACGGTCAGCTGGACATGGGCCTGCTGTTCATCTGTTACCAGGCCGACCTGGAAAAAGGCTTCATCACCGTGCAGACCCGCCTGAACGGCGAGCCGCTGGAGGAATACCTCAAGCCGGTCGGCGGCGGGTACTTCTTCACCCTGCCCGGTGTGACCGGCGAACGGGATTTCATCGGCCGCTCGCTGCTCGATGCCACACAACCCACAAAAACCGCATAACCACACACAACAACGGAGCCGTCCCATGAAAAAGTCGCCACTGGCGTTATTGCTCGCCCCCGGTTTGCTCTCCCTCGGTTTACTCGGCGCGCCGTTTTCCGCCTTCGCGGCGACGGCGCCGCTGGAGTTGGTGCAGCCGATTTCCGACTACAAGATCTACGTCACCGAGCAACTGGATGAGCTGGCCAGCCACACCCAGCAGTTCACCGATGCAGTGAAAAAAGGCGACCTGGCCACCGCGAAAAAGCTCTATGCGCCGACCCGGGTTTACTACGAGTCGATCGAGCCGATTGCCGAGCTGTTCAGTGACCTGGACGCGTCCATCGACTCCCGGGTCGACGACCACGAAAAAGGCGTGAAAGCCGAAGATTTCACCGGCTTCCACCGCATCGAATACTCGCTGTTCTCGGAAAACAGCACCAAGGGCCTGGACGGACTGGCGGACGGTCTGAACAAGGACGTCAAAGACCTGCAGACCCGCGTCGCCGGCCTGACCTTCCCGCCGGAAAAAGTCGTCGGCGGCGCCGCGGCGCTGCTCGAAGAAGTGGCGGCGACCAAGGTCTCCGGTGAAGAAGATCGCTACAGCCACACCGACCTGTATGACTTCCAGGGCAACATCGACGGCGCGAAGAAAATCGTCGACCTGTTCCGTCCGCAGATCGAGAAACAGGATGCGGCCTTCATCGCCAAGGTCGACAAGAACTTCGCCACGGTGAACAAGATCCTGGCCAAGTACAAAACCAAGGACGGCGGTTTCGAGACCTACGACAAAGTGAAGGAAAACGACCGCAAGGCGCTGGTGGGGCCGGTCAATACACTGGCTGAGGACTTGTCGACGTTGCGCGGCAAGTTGGGTTTGAACTAGTCGATAACAATCGCGAGCAGGCTCGCTCCCACAGGTTTCTGTAGGAGCGAGGCTTGCCCGCGAAGGCGTCAGATCCGTCAACATCGATGTTGAATTTGCCGGTCTGTTCGCGGGCAAGCCTGGTTCCTACATGGGTATAGGCTGTGGGGTGGCGTCGGTTTGCGGATCAGGCTCATCCACCAGGTCCGAAGGCTTGAAATTGTCCAGGGCCGGGCCATAGGGGCGTCCTTTGTCGTCAAGCGGATACCAATTGGGGCCGACCTTGCCTGCGAAAATGTTATCCAATTGCTCCTTGTCCCCGGTCGTACCCATCGCCGTGCGTTCAAGATTGCCCTTCAATCGCATCTTCGCACTGATGCTCGACATCGCTACACCACTGAACAGGCATCGAATACGTTCTGCCACTGGGTACAGAATTCCGAAGTTTTTCGGGGTGATGAGTACGCGCATTGCCACCATGCGCCCCAGATACCTGATGCCTCTTGCGCCGCCTGCCAGCATGTCCGGAACGCCGCCCAACGGATTGATCACGGACACCAGCGTTCCGGTGGCGATTTTCAGGATCTGGAAGGCTTTCACCCTGATCGGCAAGATCGATTTGGCCACGGAAACGATCTTGCCGGGCGAGCCCACCAGGCCCAATGCCACGGCAATCGCATCGCCAAAACAACCGAAAGTCCCCCTGAGCAGCCCTTTACGGGATCCTGATTTCAAGTCCTCGACGCAGCCGACAAAGGGGATGAGACCGAGCAGGAAGTTGCCGATTTTCTTCCAGTAGGCTTCCCGCTCCTCCCGGGATGTCGTGTCATTGGCGTCGTCGAAAAAGAACTTTTTTTGCCCCTGCAGGAAATTGCCGCCGACGATGCGTCTGACGATGGCGGAGATCTTGCTCGAGTGGTAGCTATCAGGCACATAGGACGATTCGTCGGCGTATCCGGTCAGCACCTTGCCGGGAAAGCTTGCGCCCATCTTGTCGATGATCAGCCGGGGCGATTTCACATCGGCTTTCAGCGGGGCGCCCCTGAACCAGGCGTCGGCGTCGAAAGGCAGATCCTCGCCACGCACGACATCGACTCTTATCGACGAACCGCCGGAGATTCGCGTCTTTTCCACCACGGTTTTGCCGCCCAGAGGAAGCTTTTCGGGTAAATCGGGACGCCAGATGATTTTCATCAGCGTCGGGTGGATTTCGAAGTAGGTCACCTTGCCCAGATATTCGCAGCCAAGCAGGACGGCGAATTGCGCGGTGCCACCAGTAATATCCTCCTCGCTCTCCATGTCCTTGATGTAGCCTGTCTCTTCACGCAGCGTATACAACTGAACGGTGCCCAGTTCGATGCACTGTCGGTCTTGCAGCGGCAATTCGGCGAACAGCGTTTTGATCGGCGCAATGAAGGCTTTCCTGAACTGGTCGAAATGCTCGTCGACCGCGTCCGAAAAGACTTCGTTGATGTCGGGCAGCAGGGGAATTTTTTTATCGAAGTCCTTGAAGTTGTTTTCAACCAGCATCCACCACTTGCCTGGCACCAGGTCACCGGACATATAGATCTCGAGCAGGTCCCGGAAGCCGGTCCTGGTCGCTAGTTGATTCCATTCGGCACCGACATTTCTCGACCAGAGCCGCTTGCCGATGATTTCGCTTTTACTGGACTCGGGGAACACTTCCAGAAGCGCTTTGATCGCCATTTGCGTGCGCGTCTCGAGCGGCTTGGCAATGGTCATGAAAGACTTGGCAAGTTGCTCTCGCTGCCTTTCAAACGCTTTTGCGGCATGCTCATAATCACCAAAGGAATAGTCAGAATTCTTAAGCTGACGGATGCCCCCGTCCATCACACCCTTGGCAACCAGGATACCGCCGGCCAGGGTCTGGATTAATTGGCGGCTTTCATCCGAGACCGGATTGAGCAATGCCAGCCCCATCAATTGCTCTTCGGACATGCCTCGCGAACTTCCCGGATTCACCGTTTCAGCCATGGCGACTCCCAGACACAGTGTCATCCAGCTGACCGAACCCATGGACACCCGCGCGTCAGGGGCGTGCACGAGAAATTCAGGTGCGACATCCGCCAGATACAGATGGGCCAGCAAGGGCGCGGCTTGCGCACTCACACCTTTTTTGTCAATCAGGTGCTGCTCGACATCAAGGCGAATCGCATCCAGGTCCCGCGCTTTGTTGCCCGGCTGGTAGACGTCATAACCGGCGACGCCAGGTGGCTGGCCTGGCGCATCAGGAGCCACGGTCAGTTTGATCGCGGTCGTCAACAGTTGTCGGTAGTGTTCCGGGTGCGGCGTTTGTCCCTCCTCGGCGCCGTACCATTTGACTTCAGCGAGGCACTTCAATCCCCAGGCATCGGCTTGAGGCGAGTCGAGCAACTGCTCCCACAGCACATCGGCGTCGGCGCGCAACCGGTCGACGGGGATATCGCGCAGCACTTCACTACCCAGCGCAGCGATGATCGAGGACGCGTCATCGCCAAAGGTTTTTGCCAGCTCGCTCAGTTTGCTCTTGTCGTCGCTGGAGAGTTTCGCGGCGCCGATATTGCCCGACAGGAAGCGCGCGCCGTAGTCACCCAAAGGCGGAGAAGGCGGTAAAGCGCTTTCCAGCCAGTTGATGATGTTGCGAACCTCACCGGCATTGGTGGGTGCATCAAATCCCCGGGAACGGACCATTTGCAAAAGATCGGAAGTGTCGCCGTCTTGCGTCAGCGGGCTGAGAGTAGCGTCGACAGGAATGCCGGATAACAGGAGCTTCTCGTCATCGTCCTTGTCCTCCACCAGTTGCTCCAGGGTCTTTTTCAACCAGGCTTTTTGCTTTTGGTCTTGATTGAACCCGTTCACCCGCTCGATGCCGTCGGTCAGTCGTGCTTTCCTGCCTTCGCTGAAAGCGGGCCAGCCCTCCTCCTTCAATTGTGCGGCGAGCACTTTTGCCTCTGCGTCCGAAGACGGTACATCGACGCCGTAGAAATCGAGCACCGCATCAATGGGGATGTCGTTGTCCTCGCCCGGAATGTTCAAGCCCCGGTCTTTCGGGTCGAGCAGTTTCTGAGCCGGCAGCAGTTTGTCCGAGGCCTGCCACCATCCCGAGTTGTCCCAGTGGTCGAAAGTCAGGCGGGTGGTCGCGCCGCCCTCCTCGGTGACAAGGCCGGTCACCGAATTGTGATGCAGGAGTACGGTGGACAGCGTCAGGTTCTTTGCATTGAGAAACTCAAGGACGGCTTCATCATTGAGCGCCTGCCTGTAAAGCTCGACGGGCGTGTGAATCAGCGTCTGGTCGGGGATCGGCAGCAGGACATTGCCGTGTTCGGCCATCAGCGGGGTGAGGTCCTGCAGCAGTTTGTTGTCGGCCTCGGTAATGACACTCGCCGGCACAGCCAGGGCCTCCATCGCCCACAACGCTGCGAATTCAAGGGATCGTTTCGGGCGGCTCGACCCGGTTTTCTTGTGATCAGCCAGTGGCGATTCCGGGTGATGTGCTTCGTAGTCTTCAATGGTTTCGAGGATCAGGTCGGCGCCATTGATGGTTGCGGAGGCTGAAACAGGTTGTTCCAGCAAACGCTCGACGTCCTGCAACAACGCGCGATCGTGATACGGATTGTTGGACCCGGTCATGAGTTCACTGAGGGGTTGGGTCAGCGAAATCTCGTTCAAGGTGGCTTGCACCCGATTGACGATATGCCCGCGCAGTTCAGGGTTGGACTCCTCGACGAAGTGTCGGTTTGCCGTGTTGTCGGGGAACCAGCGTTCGTAGAAATCGAGAACAGCGGCGTAAATGGCAGCCATTGTCAGGGTTGCGGCGGTTCGGGGATGCCGGGTGGCGGCATTGAACGCGGTGCTCAGGGTCGCCAGGCCGGCGGCCGCTAAATAACCCCCTGCTGTCGCCAGCCATTGGCCCATGGCGCTTTTCAGCGTGTCGACGGTGGACGGGGCGAGTTCAAGAGCCTCAACGGTTTCGCTGTAGGGATTGTCCGGTGCGCCGAAGGAGGAAGTCGCCTCATTGCTTGCACCCATCAGTTTTTCGATCAGGGATCCGGGGTCAATTTCGACCGCTGCGACGGGCTGCCAGCCGGTCGACGTAGCGACGAATCTGGAAAACAGCACATCGATGTGCCGTGCCAGAATTCCGGCCTCATGGAGCAGATCCATCGGAGCGGATGCCGTTTGCGGCGGAGGGGGAAGTGGAAGATGGGGATGGACTTTTGCGGCGATGCCCAACAGGCCGAAGGTATCCAGAACGTTGGCCGCCCAGAGAAATTTGCCCATCGGACTCTCCGGGATACGAGGCCCGCCGATAACGACGTGCTCGCTGTACTCGCCCTTGCGTTCGATTTCCGTCAGGGTTTCGATCAGCCAGTGGTTTTCATCGGCGAATGCCACTAACTGCGTTTCTACGAAGTTAGACTGGGAACCGTTTGGCAAAGACGAATCGGGCATCTGGCCAAGGTCTCGCCGCAGCTCATCAATCGCCAGCAGGTCAAGCGCCGAAAAGGTGTCGTGCCCACCGACCTTTTCCAGGCCTTCAAGAAAATGGTCCAACAGCTGTTTCGTTTCTTTCCGCTCAGGACGCACGACGTCGAAATCTTCGAGCATGCACAGCGTGTCGTGGAGTCGCTCAGCGCGGCCTGACAGGACGTCACCCTGCCCGACCAGCCAGGCGTCGATGCAAGGCCTGCAATCCTTGACGATCTTTTGCAGGGATTGCCACTGTGCATCGGTCACCAGCTCATTGTTGGCGATTCGCTTGTCCCGTTGCAGGCGCGATTCCTGCAGTTGAGCCTGGATGAAACCGACCACGCATTCCCAGTTGGCGATTGCAGGAATGTCCCAGGTCTCGCCAAAGGTTTTCGCCCAGTCGGCAGGAGGCAAACAGCAGATGACTTTGATCATCTCCTTGAATTGCTCGCGGGTCATGCCACCTGCCGGTTCAATCGAACGCATCAGCGCCTGAACCAGCGCAGGCGCCAGCGCGCGGCCGAGTGGTCTTTGCAGGATCTTGCTGTCGAGGATGTCGAACATCTCGAATGCCGGCAATGTCTCCTCGCTCAAGTGTAGTTCTACCTCGGCACAAGCTTCGTTGAAGGTTGCCTGATCCTTGATACGATCCCACGGGGTTTCGCTGCGTCCGCCCCAATACACGGGGAACACGATCGGGGCGTGACGGGGCTCGTCGTTGTCTGGAAAATTAAAGGTGTTCTGTCCCTGTCGTACAGACGACAGAGCCGATGCCAACAGCGTTTCGGAGATATTGCACAGGGAGGGGGCGGCCCCTGAAGACGTGAAAGGACGGACAGAAGGGATCACGATAACGGCCTTAAGAGCGAGAGTGAAAGTGGCGCGCAAGCTAATGATTGCGGGCTGTGCGCACTACAACAAAACGCTCTTACCACCACTGCCACCTGTAGGAGCACGGCTTGCCGGCGAAGGCGTCCTTGAGAACGCCTTCGCTGGCAAGCCATGCTCCTACTGGGGTTGCGGGGTCACCCGCAGGGGTTGTGGGGTATCGGGGAGGAACCCACGCAGCGGTGGGCCGATGGGGCGTTGTCCGTTGGCGTGAGGGAGGTACCACTGACCGTCCACCTTGATGCCCTCCTTTTGCTTGCCATCATGGGTGCCCTTCGTTATCGGGCTGGCTATCCGCATCGGCACCCTCGCACTCGCCCTGGGGCTGACCATGCCGCCGAAAAAGGTATTGATGTGACCAATGCCGTCCTTGAGTCGCGTGACACCCTTATCGGTAATGTAGAACACGCCGGTTTTCATCATTTTCCCCAGGCTCGCGAACCCTCTTGCAGTGCCGACAATCAGATCCGGGAAACCACTGAATGGATTGACCACCGAGATAACGGTGCCGGTGGTGACTTTCAATGCCTGGAAGGCCTTGAGCCTCAATGGCGAAATCGCCTTGAATACGCTGGCTAGCTTGAGTACGCCGCCCGCAAGACCCATCAGCAGGGAGACAGCATCGGCAAAACAACCGAAAACGCCCCTGAACACCCCTTCCTTCGTTCCCGAGCGCAGATCGTTCACGCAGCCGACAAAGGGAATGAGCTGCAACACGAAATCGCGGATTTTTCGCCAGAACGCCACCCGACTCGCCTCAGAGGAAATGCCCTTGGCGTCTTTGAGGAAAAACGCCTTTTGCGTCCGCATGAAGTTACCGCCAACCATCCGATCGATAATCGCCGCGATCTTGTTCGAGTAGTAGGTGTTGGGGATGTAAGCCGATTCATCGGGGTAGCCCACCAGCGTTCTACCCGCAAAGCTGTCACCCAGCTTCTGGATAATCAACTTGGGTGACTCGACATTGGGCCTGGGCGCTGTACCCGCGAAATGGGCTTCTGCATCGAACGGCAGCTTTTCGCCAACCCGAACGTCGACCGACACAGCGGGACCACTGGAAAATCTCATCATTTTTTTAATGATCTTGCCCTCCAGTGGCAGTTCAGAGGGCAGGTCCGGTCGCGGGACGATCAGCATCTGTACCGGAAAGATTTCGTAATTACGAACCTTCTTGCCACGTCGACAGACAAGCACATAGCCTTGCTCCGCTGTTCGCTCCAGTTTGTGCGACTCCTCCTCAAGGCGCAGGATTTTGCCGGTCTCTTCGCGCAGCACATACAACTGGACCTCGCCCAATTCGAGGAACTGGCGATCCTCCAGCGGCAATTCGGCGAACAGCAGTTTGAGCGGCGTGATGAACGCCTTTCTGAAGGCTTCGAAATAATCATCGACTGCGGCGGAGAAAACCTCGCCCAGGTCCGGCAGATCGAGGATTTTTTTTTCGAAGTCTGCGAAAGCGAGAGTTTCTGAAAACGACCAATGGCCTGGTTTCAGACCTCCGGCCATGTACACGTGGACCAGATGCAACTCGGCCTTTTTGCCCTCCCGATCCGGATTGTCGTGGGGAATCCACAGTTTCATCTCTTTGATTTCGCGATAGCTGGCGTCGGGAAAGACACGACGAAGCAACCTGATCGCCATGTCTTCAAGGGGTTCGAGCGGAGCGGAGAACGTGTTGAAAGCAGTGCCAAGATTACGCTGCTGCAGCTGCAACATTCTCAGCGCCTCCAGGTAATCGCCAAGGGTATAGGCTGAAGTCTCGCGCAAGCGGACCGCGCCGTTCATGACCCCCCATGCCAGAATGATCTCGACGCCAAGCTTCTGGAGCAACAGCCGACTTTCATCGGTGGCCGGATCGAGTCCGGCCAGGATGATCAGCTGTTCTACGGACAGGCCGCGGGAACATCCCGGATGGGTCTCCTCGGCAATGGCCACCCCAAGGCTCAGGGTCATCCATTGGGAAGTCCCCATGGCGATACCCGAATCAATGCCATGCACCAGGAATTCCGGTGCGATATCGGCCAGAAACAGATGGGCCACCAACGGTGCGGCCAATTCGCTCACGCCCTTGTTTTCCACCAGGTGCCGCTCTATCTCTTCACGAATGTCATTCATGGCACGCCCGCGGTTTTTCCCCTGGTAGACGTGATACCCGGCAATGCTCGGGGGCATGCCGGGTGCATCCGGATCGACGGACAGCTTGATCGCTGTTGCCAATAGCGCCTGGGAATCAGCCGTCAACGAGGCCGGGTCCTCTTCGGAGCAATACCAATTGAGTTTTTCAAGGCATTGTCGACCCCAGTCCTGGGCTTTTCGGGAGTTCAGTAACTCGCTCATCAACGCGTCCGCGTCGGCCCGCCGCTTGTCAACGGACAGACCGCGCAGACGCTCGTCAGCCAGCGCATCGATGATCGATGGGGACTCGCCTGCTAAGGTTTTTGCAAGTTCAATGAGCTGGCTCTTGTCGTTCTGGCTGAAGCTTATGGAGGAGACGTCGCCGGACAGAAACTGCGCGCCATAGTCACCCAAAGGAGGCGAAGGAGGCAGATCGCTGCGCAGCCAGCGAATGATGTTGCGAACTTCAGCGACGTTTGTGGGTGCATCGTAGCCCTGATAACGGATCATCTGCATCAGATCGAAGGCGTCACTGGAGTACAGGGCGTGTCCGACGCCTTTGGTGTGTTCAATCAGTTGCGTGAGGGCTGCCTTGAGTGCCGGTTGCGCGTTGGCTGAATCCGTTAGATCGACCCAGTTTTCATAGGCGAACAGCTCGATTTTTTCCTCGCAGATTCTGTAGGGCAAGTCATTGCAATCGCCCACCCTCTCTGTACAGATTTCCTGCATGGCCGGTAGCGCAAAAAAATTGTGCAGGTGGTGGCGTATTTCCTTGCTCTTGCGCATCAGCGGACCGATCACGAAGTCGGCGATGGTGTCGGCCAATGGCACCGTCTCGTCATTGGGCTGACCTTTCACACTTTGTTCCAAGGCATCGATCAGCAGCGCCGTCTGCTCGCGCTCTTCATTCGCCTTTTCGACCCATTTACGGGAATCCACTATCCGCGCCTTTTGGCCCTCGGTGATCACCGGCCAGCCGTCTTTTTGCAATTTTTCGGCAAGCGTCCTGGCCTCGGCTTGGGAGGTCGGTGGTTCGACCCCGTAAAACTTGAGCACCACATCGGGCGTTATCGTCTCGGGATCGCCAGGCAGTCCGTAGTCCTGAGGGTCGATAAACTGCGCAAGCTGGCGCACCATCTTCGATACCTGCCACCATCCCGAGTTATCCCAAAGGGTGAATGTGCGCAGGGTCGTGACACCGTCCCGGGTCACCGGTCCCGAGACCGAATCGTGATGAATACGCAGTTTTGTCGGGTCCAAATCGTTGTCCGTGAAAAACTGCTGCAGCGCCTTGTCCTTCAGAATCTGCTTGTACAGCTTGCGCGCAAAGAGTGTCCCTTCCGGGATCGGCAGTGGAACGTTGCCTTTATCGAGCATTTGCTTGATGACGTTGTTTTTGAAGAGGGTGTCGGCCGCTGAGGAGACATCGGTCTTGAGCGAGGCTTCCAGCACCCGTTCGACGGCGCGTTTTCGACGTCCTGAACGCTGCGCAGCTTCGTTGGCTTCTGCGGGTACTTTATCTGCAACTTTGGGTAGCTCCTGATCGTGCAGTTCCGCGAACTCCTTAAGGGCCTGACCGACGCTTTGCTCAATCTGGTCTTCGATGGTGCGCTCGGGATCGTCGGGTGCGGGTTGCTGTAACAGGTCTTCAACTCTGGCTAGTACTGTCGGATCGCTGAAAAGGTCTGCAGATGTCCTGTTGCCGACCAGATCGCTCAGAGTCTTGGCCAGTTGCGGGATTCCCATCAGGGTTTGCTCCACGCCAAAAACGATCCACCCGTGCCGTTCAGGGTCGAGTTCATGGGCTAAATCCGGGCGGTCGGTGTCCTCGGGGAACCAGCGTTTCTGGAAATCCAGGACGATGCGATAGATCGCGGTCATGACGAGGGTCGTGGAGGCCCCGGGGTTGTCCTGGACAATACGCAGCGCGTTGCTCAAGGTCATCAAGGCTGCGCCAGCCGCGTAGGCGCTTGACGCCTGTAGCCATTGGGTGGCGGTAGTCATCAGGGTCGGATCGTATTGCAACTGTTCAACGGTGCCGGGAAGCAACCTGTCGGGGTCGGTCTGCTCGAACGCGGCGACAGGCTGCCAGCCGGTCGATATTGCGATGATTTTCGATAACAGGGCATCGATGTTCTGCGCCAGCACTCCTGCCTCATGGAGCAGATCCATCGGCGCGGACGCTGTTTGTGCCGGGGGTGGAAGTGGCAGATGGGGACGGATTTTTTCGGCAATGCCCAACAGACCGACCGTATCCAGAGCGTTGACCGCCCAGAGAAACTTGCCCGCCCAACTATTCGGCACGTGCGGCCCGTCGATAACGACGTGCTGGTTGTATTCGCCCTTGCGTTCGATTTCTTCCAGGGTTTCGATCAGCCAGTGGTTCTGATTGGCAGCTCGCGTGGACCGCGATTGCGCGTGGACAGGCTCTGGCTGGAAGGCGTTAGACCATGGCGATACGGGTGTCACCACAATGCCTTGCCAGAGTTCCTCGATCGCCTGCCGGTGAACTGCTGGAAAGTCGTCGATCTTTTGCAGACGCCCAAGCAACTCGCCCAACAGGATCTTTGCCTCCCCGGGTTTCGGACGCACAGCTTCAAAATCCTCAAGTTTGCACAGCGTGTCGTCGAGTGGCTCCACGGTGTGTGCCGAGCGCTTGCCTCGATTCGCCAGCCAGAGGTCGATGCAGGGCCGGCAGTCCTTGACGATTTGTTGCAGCGATTGCCATTGCGCGTCGGTCAGCAGTTCACCGTTGGCGATGCGCTCGTCCCGTTGCAGGCGTGAGCGATCCATTTGCGCCTGGATGAAACCCGCCACGCCCTTCCCGTCGGCTCCTTTGGGGAAGTTGCGCCGCTCGCCAAAGGTGTTCATCCATTTGCCCGGCGGGTAGTAGCAAATCACCTCGACCATTTCGCGCAGTTGCTGTTCGGTCATGTTTCCCGGGGGTGTAATCGAGTCCAGCACCGCCTCGACCAACACAGGCGCCAGCGCCCTGCCCAATGGTCTTTGCAGGATGCCGCTGTCGAGGATGTCGAGCATCTCGAATTCCGGCAACGACTCCTCGTTCAGGTGACGTTCGACCTCGGCGCACGCTTCATCGAAGGTCGATTGATCCTTGATGAAATCCCACGGGGTTGCGGCGAGCCCTCCCCAGTACACGGGGAACACGATCGGGGGGCGATTGGCCTTGTCGCTGCCCGGAACATTGAGGGTGGACGGCCCCTGTTGCACGAACGATAGCACCGAGGCCAGCAGCGTTTCAGGAGAGCAGGGTTTGAACGACACGCGGCCGGCAGGCGCGTTGGTCTCAATAGCAACGGTCACGGGAGCGGCCTCATAAGCGACGGAGTGAAAGCGCGCGCAAGGCTAATGACCGCGCCACATCCGCACTACAAGAAAACGCTCAGATCACACCCTACCTGTAGGA
>NZ_JAIQWX010000138.1 GCF_020164475.1 Pseudomonas sp. REP124
GATCTCTGTGGGAGCGGGCTTGCCCGCGATGGGGTCACCTCGGTATCAGTTTTAGCTTAGTTAAACCAACCCGCCATTGACCCGCAAAATTTGCCCATTGACCCACCCCGACTCCGGCCCCGCCAGAAAGGACACCACCCGAGCAATATCCTCCGGCCGCCCAAGGCGCTCCAGCGGAGGCATTTTGGCGAGGGTCTGGATCTGTTCCTCGCTCTTGCCATGCAGGAACAGCTCGGTCGCCACCGGCCCCGGCGCCACCGCGTTGACCGTGATGTCGCGCCCGCGCATTTCCTTGGCGAACACCTGGGTCAGCGATTCCACCGCCGCCTTGCTGGCGATGTACACCGCATAACCCGGCAGGTTCATGCCCACGGTACTGCTGGAAAAATTGATGATCCGCCCGCCGTTGTTCAAGCGCGTCGCTGCTTCGCGCAGGGTGTTGAACGTGCCGCGGGCGTGGATGTTGAAAGTCTGTTCGAACAGCTCGTCGCTGTGCTGCGCCAGCGGCATGACCTTGAGGATGCCGGCGTTGTTCACCAGTACATCGATCTTTCCCAGCTGCGCTTCGGTCTCATCGAACATCCGCCGCACGTCCTCGGCATTGGCCACATCGGCCTTGATCGCTATGGCCCGATACCCGGCCTGACGCAACTCAACCACCAGCTTCGAAGCTTCGCTGGCGCTGTTGGCGTAGTTGATCGCGACGGCGAAACCTTCGCCGGCCAGCTGTTTGGCGATGACCGCGCCAATGCCACGGGAGGCGCCGGTTACGAGGGCAACTTTCGAGTCTTGAATCGACATGTTTTCTGCTTCCTGAATTAGGTGTGTAGAGCCAATTTCACATGTTTACTCAGGCCGATAAATGCACGAGAGTTGCCTTGACTGTTCAATAATCGCCAACAATCTAGCGTCGGGAGATCAGCGTGGATCAGGTCAAAGCGATGAAGGTCTTCGTGCGCATCTACGAGCGCAGCAGCTTCACCCTGGCGGCGCAGGACCTGGACCTGCCGCGCGCAACCCTGACCCACACCCTGAACCAGTTCGAGGCCTGGCTTGGCACGCGCTTGCTGGAACGCAGCACGCGCAAAGTGCGCCCGACACTGGATGGCGAGGCGTATTACCAGCGCTGCGTGCAGTTGCTCGCAGAACTTGAAGAAGCCGAATTGGCCTTTCGCAGCGTCGCGCCCAAAGGCCGCTTGCGGGTGGATTTGCACGGCACCCTGGCCCGGCATTTCGTCATCCCCGCGCTGCCGCAATTCATGGCCCGCTACCCCGACATCGAACTGTCCATTAGCGAAGCCGATCGCCTGGTCGACCTGATCGCCGAAGGCGTCGACTGTGTACTGCGCGCCGGCACCCTAAGCGACTCGGCGCTGATCGGCAAACGCGTCGCCAGCCTGCGCCAGATCACCTGCGCCAGCCCCGCCTATCTGCGCAAACACGGCGAACCGAAAACCCTCGACGACCTGAAAAAACACCGCGCCGTGAACTACGTGTCCCGCACCGACGGCAAAGTGTTCCCCTTCGAATTCATGGTCGATGGCGAACTCAGGGAAGTGCCCATCGACAGCGCGCTGTCCGTATTCGGCGCCGAAATCTACGCCGCCTCCGCCATCGCCGGACTGGGCCTCATCCAATGCCCCCACTACCGAATGGAAACCCAGATCGCCCAGGGCCTGATCAAGGAAATCCTCCCCAACACCCCACCCCCACCCATGCCAGTCTCGGTGCTGTACCCCCACAACCGACACATGTCGCCACGGGTTCGGGTGTTTGTGGATTGGTTGGGGGAGGTGTTTGCGCAGGCGCGATAAAGATCAAAAGATCGCAGCCTTCGACAGCTCCAGAGGCACGCGGACACCTGTCGAAGGCTGCGATCTTTTCAAAATGTTTAAGTCGTAAATGCGCTCGGATCTGCTGCCGTAAAGTCTGGAGTTCTTCATCCAACTGCGGGAAGGGTTCACTGACATGATCTACACGGTCGTTCTGCACAAAAACTCTGACTCGGACTACGGCGTGATCATCCCGGACGTTCCGGGATGTTTTTCCGCAGGCAGCACGGTGGCACAGGCGCTTGAGAGCGTGAAAGAGGCGCTGTCCCTGCATTACGAAGGGCTGGTGGCTGACGGTGATCCGCTGCCGCAGGTGCAGGAAATCGACGCACATCTTGATAACCCCGATTACGCCGGTGGCGTGTGGGCGGTGGTGGATTTCGATATCACGCCTTATTTCGGCAAGGCGGTGCGTTTCAATGCCACGCTGCCGGAGCAATTGCTTGAGCGCATCGACCAGACCGTCAAACGCGACCAGCGCTACAACTCGCGTTCCGGTTTTTTGGCGGCTGCGGCCTTGCGCGAACTGTCGGAATAGGGTTTCGATGAAAGTTTTGTGAAACGTTTCAGCAATTAGTCGAGTCAGAGGTTTTTTGGCGTTTGTCCGAGCGTATGCTGGGCGACTGGCGAAGCAGTCGAGACCAGATTCAAGACAGACAAGAGAGGATTCGATGACTTACACCGCTGCCGAAAACCGCTACGACTCCATTCCTTACCGCCGCGTCGGACGCAGCGGACTGGTGCTGCCGGCGCTGTCCCTGGGCCTGTGGCACAACTTCGGCGACAGCACGCCGATCGACACCCAGCGGGCGCTGTTGCGCACGGCGTTCGATCTGGGGATCAACCATTTCGACCTGGCCAACAACTACGGGCCGCCCTACGGCAGCGCCGAGATCAATTTCGGCCGTTTGCTGCGCGAGGATTTCAAGCAGTACCGCGATGAGCTGATCATCTCCAGCAAGGCCGGTTGGGACATGTGGCCCGGGCCTTACGGGCAGGGCGGCGGGTCGCGCAAATATGTACTGGCCAGCCTCGACCAGAGCCTGCAGCGCCTGGGCCTGGACTACGTGGACATTTTCTACTCGCACCGTTTCGACCCGGACACCCCGCTGGAAGAAACCGCCAGCGCGCTTGCCACGGCGGTGCAGCAGGGCAAGGCCCTGTACATCGGCATCTCGTCGTACTCCGGGGTCAAAACCCGCGAGATGGCCGCGCTGCTGAAGGAGTGGAAAGTGCCGCTGCTGATCCATCAGCCGGCCTATAACCTGCTCAATCGCTGGGTGGAAAAGGACCTGCTGGATGTCACTGATGAACTCGGCACCGGGGTGATTGCTTTCACCCCGCTGGCGCAGGGGCTGCTGACGGACAAGTACCTGAACGGTGTGCCGGCGGACGCGCGGGTCAATCGTCCGGGCGGTGGTTCGTTGCAGGCCTCGCACCTGTCCGAAGCCAACATCGCTCACGTTCGAGCCTTGAACGAAATCGCCAAGCGTCGCGGCCAGAGCCTGGCGCAACTGGCACTGGCCTGGACCCTGCGCGATCCGCGAGTGACCTCGGCACTGATCGGCGCAAGTCGGCCGGAGCAGATTGTCGAGAACGTCGGGGCGTTGAAGAACTTGAGCTTCAGCGTTGAGGAACTGGCAGAGATTGACCGGTTTGCCCAAGAGGGCGGGATCAATCTTTGGGAGAAGCCTTCGATGGCGGAGTAACTTCGTCTGGCGTTAAAGACAAATCAGGCCTCTTCACGCGTGAAGGGGCCTGATTTTTTAAAGGACGTGTCGTCGTTACTTCTTGTTTGGAAAGCCGAGAATTTCTGCGGGTTCGCCAAAGAACATCTCTCTCGCGGGCCTTTTTCTAAGCTGCATGTCGATCACCTGCGACTGATCAGGGAGAGTGAAATAACCCTCATCCAGGCTGCACAGGCTCTCAAGAACCGGCAGAGGCAATCCCAAAAGCTGTCTGACTTGAGATCGGGAAAGCACCTTGTTTTCCACGAGCATTTTCACGCCTTGAGTGATCAATAGCGGCCTTTCAAAATCGAAGTCGCCATCCATGGGTTCACCCTTGACCCAGCCTCTTGCTGATCTGGCTTTCCACAGGCGCGTTGTCGTGGTCTCGTTGATTATTTCCAGGTCCTGGCATCTGCGAACCATTGCTGCGACAGACACTTTCCACCGAGCTTTCAACGCAAGCAGGGTATCCAGAGTCGGCCAACGAATCTCTCTGAGGAAGCTTTCTGCAGGCATCAGAAATGCGCTTGCAAATCGATGGGCCTGAGACTCAAGCAGATCGTAGTTCGACTCGTATTGATCCTTGGACATATGCCGGTGGAGAACGATATGTCCCAGTTCATGGGCTGCATCGAATCGATTTCTTATGCCGTTCGCTTTGTCCGCGACGAGCAACACATAAGGGCGCTGATCAAGTTCATGCCAATTTGAAACACCGTCCATTTTCAGGTGGCCGAGTGTCGTTCGGGCACACACGATTCCTGCGTTTTCCAGAACCTGAACGACATTGGGTATGGGGGCAACCCCAAGCCCCCAGGCCTGGCGACACTCGCTGGCCATGCGTTCGATTTCTTCATCAGAAATCAGCAGGCAATTTTGCTCTTCAAGGTGAGGAACATTCACCGCAACAAACTCAAGACTTTCCTGAAGTTTGTAGGAGATGTCTTGAAGCCACTCCAGGCGTACTTCAGCAATTTCTCTCGCTGTAACCGTGGCGCTTGCCTGTGAGCGGAAAAAGAACGGCGTGTTCTCGCTGGTTACGGTTTGTTCTTCGAGCAACCAGTTTTCACTCACGCCAAAGACTTCGCATAGCCGCTGAAACGCATCGGCTTCAGGGACTTGAAGGCCGTTTTCCCATTTGGAGATATTTCCGGAGGCGCGCCCAACCATCTCGGCCAATGCGGTCTGCGTGATACCACACGTGAGCCGCAACTGTTTGAGACGCTCGGACTGAAAGCCCGCGACTCCAGTTCTCATGGTTCACCCCTAGGAACTTTGCCCATTTTCAATTTGGTCTTCGATTTCTTCAGCGCGGCGCATCTTATCTCGCAACTTCACCAATTCAATCGGTTTCTGATCAATAACCTGGTTAGCAGAGTAGCTCTGAAGAAGCTCCTCGAAGGTGCAATCCATATGGAAACCCTTACCGTTGAAGTAGGGTATCGCCATCATGATCGCCAAAGGTTCTGATTGATCTGCTGAACCGAAAGGTGGTGCGTGGACTACAACCAGAGCGTGGATCAACTGTTCGGATACGGGTTGGGACGGTCCATCGATCCAGTCCATTTGAGTGGATGCCAGCGATTCGTTGAGTGCTTTCAATTCACTACGGTGTTTAGCCGCGCGAATGTCTTTTTGCCAAGGCAAAACGACGGTTGTGATTCGCAGCTTTCCCAACTCCAACAGGACGTAATGATGCCCTTTGGGATCGGTGGATTTGATGATGGGACTCCAGCGCCCCATACCTGCCAGGGCATCCTGAGCGAGTGAGTGGCGCAAGTGCCCCCTGAGATTCTCATGAGGAATATTAATCAGAAGGTCCTGCGCCACTTTTGTAGCCGTTTGAAAGGTTTGAGGAATCAACACGCCCAATTCCTCGAAAAACTCCCTATCAACCTGCTCACGAATGAAACTCTGAATCTCTTCCTTTGTGATCATGGGTTTCACCACTTACTGTTCGGTAATCGGATTTTTACTTAATTTTTATTCGTTATGGAAGAAATAACTGTGTTTTTGTACAGGTCGCCAGACGAGCGGTGTGAGCCTGGAATTATCGAAAAAACGGCACATCCCCCAACACCGTAGCCCGCTGCATCACGCGCCGTGCCGGGCGGTAGTCGTCGACGGCGTAATGCTGGGTCACGCGGTTGTCCCAGAAGGCGATGTCGTCTTGCTGCCAGCGCCAGCGGATGGTGAATTCCGGGCGGGTGGTGTGGGCGAACAGGAATTTCAGAATCGCTTCGCTCTCGGTTTCCGACAGTTCGTTGATCTTCGAAGTGAAGCCCTCATTGACGAACAGCGAGCGGCGTCCGCTGACCGGGTGCGTGCGGATGACCGGGTGTGACAGCGGCGGGTTCTTGCGCCGTGCCTCTTCCCATTGCGCCAGCGCCTCGGGGGTGTTGCCGTAGCGCTCCAGCGGGAAGGAACGGGTGAAGTCGTGGGTGGCGGTCAGGCCTTCGAGCAGGGTTTTCATCGGGGCGGACAAGGCTTCGTACGCGGCGATGCCACTGGCCCACAGCGTGTCGCCGCCGTACTCCGGCAGCAGCTTGGCGCTGAGCACCGCGCCCAGGGCCGGGGTCGGCAGGAAGGTCACGTCGGTGTGCCAGATCGCGTTGTCGCGCACGTCGGTGACGGCGGTGTCGAGGATCAGGATCTCTGGTTGTTCCGGCACGTTCGGGTAGATCGGGTGAATGTGCAGGTCGCCGAAGTTGGCGGCGAAACGCGCCTGCTGTTGCGGGGTGATCGGTTGGTTGCGGAAGAACAGCACCTGATGCTTGAGCAGGGCCTGCTCGATGGCGTCGCGCTGTTCCAGGTTCAGTGGCTGGCTGATGTCGACGCCGCTGATTTGTGCGCCGAGGGCGGGGCTCAATGGGGTGATGCTGAGAGTGCTCATGGACGTTCTCTTCAATTTCATTCTGTAGGAGCCGAGCTTGCTCGCGATGGCGGTGCTTCAGTCACAGGTGTGTGGTCTGACAGTCTGCTATCGCGAGCAAGCTCGGCTCCTACAGTGGGGAGTTCGGTGATCGATGATTAATGCGCCTGGCCATGCCACGGCACCAGTTTGCGCTGCAGGGCGCGCAGGCCCATTTCCATGGCGAAGGCGATCAGGGCGATGACCAGGATGCCCAGCACCACCACATCGGTGACCAGGAACTGCGCGGCCGACTGCACCATGAAACCCAGGCCGCTGGTGGCGGCGATCAGTTCGGCGGCGACCAGGGTCGACCAGCCCACACCCAGACCAATACGCACGCCGGTCAAAATGTCCGGCAGGGCGCTTGGCAGAATCACATGGCGAATCAACTGCGCGCGGGTTGCACCGAGGGACTGCGCGGCGCGCAATTTCGCCGGGTCGACGGTGCGCACGCCGGTGGCGGTGGCGATGGCAATCGGGGCGAAAATCGCCAGGTAAATCAGCAGGACTTTCGACAGCTCCCCGATGCCGCACCAGATCACGATCAGCGGCAGATACGCCAGCGGCGGAATAGGACGGTAGAACTCGATCAAAGGATCGAGCACGCCCCGTGCGATGCGGTTGGCGCCGATGGCGATACCCACGGGCACCGCGGTCAGCACGGCAAAACCAAGGCCTAGGCCGATGCGACTGAGGCTCGCGCCCAGGTGCTGCCACAGGGTCGAATCCATGTAGCCGGTGGTCGCCAGCAGCCAGCCCTTTTGCAGCACGGCGGACGGCGGCGGGAGGAACAGCGGCTCGATCAAACCGCTGGCCGTCACGGCCCACCAGACGAAAACCAGAGCGGCCAGCGTCAGCAGGCTGATCCAGCGAATACTCAAACTGCGGCGAACCGGAACCGCCGTAGCGCCAGTCTTTACCGCGGCAACGGGAATCTCATAGCTGCTCATGCGCGCTCCTGCCGCTGGGCGGCGCTGCGTTGGGAGAACACTCGGGCGAGCACGTGTTCACGGGTTTCGATAAAACGCGGGTCGGATTTGATCGAGCGCGCCGACTCGCCAGCGGCGTAACGCTGGCCGAAATCCAGCTGCAGGCGTTCGACGATTTGCCCGGGATTCGGCGCCAGCAGAATCAGGTCGGTGGCGAGGAAGACCGCTTCTTCAATGTCGTGGGTGATCAGGAACACCGGCTTGGCGGTGCGCCGCCAGACTTGCAGCAGCAGTTCCTGCATCTGTTCGCGGGTAAAGGCATCGAGGGCGCCGAAGGGCTCGTCCATCAGCAATACCCGTGGGTCGGCGGCGAGGGCGCGGGCCAGGCCGACGCGCTGTTTCTGTCCGCCGGACAACTGCCAGATACGACGCTGTTCGAAGCCGGACAGGTCGACCAGCGAAAGCATTTCACGGGCGCGAAGTTCGCGTTTTCCCCGCGCAACGCCTGCCAGTTCCAGGCCGAAGCCGACGTTGGCCAGCACGTCCTGCCAGGGCAACAGGGCGTCGTCCTGAAACACCACACCACGTTCAGCGCTCGGACCTTTGACCGGCACGCCGTCGAGGGTGATGCGCCCGGCGCTGGGTTCGACGAAACCGGCAATCAGGTTCAACAGCGATGTCTTGCCACTGCCGGACGGGCCGAGGGCGACCAGCAGTTGCTGGGGGCCCAGGGTGAGGGAAATGTCCGCCAGCACCGGTTCCGGGCTGCCGGGGTACTGTGCGCTGATACGCTCCAGCTGTAGCAAGGCCATCTCAGTCAGCTCCCGATCAGTTGGTGATGAACTTGGCGCTGACGTACGGCGCGTAGTCCGGCAGCACCGCCTCGACCTTGCCTTGCTCCTTGAGGAACACGGCGGTGTCGGTGATGGCCTTGGTGGTAGGGGCGCCGAGGCTGATCACCTGATCGGCCGCAAGCGGGTAGACGTTGCCTTGCAGCAGCAGCGGAATGTCGCTGGCCTTGGCGCCGGAGAGTTTCACCAGCTTGTCGACGTTGCCTTGATTGGCGATCCAGGCTTGCGGGTCTTTGCGGTATTCGGCGTAGGCATCCAGGGTGACTTTGGCGAAGGCCGAAACGATTTCCGGGTGCTTCTCGGCGAAGTCCTTGCGCACGATCCAGGCATCAAAGGTCGGCGCGCCGAACTTGGCCAGTTCGCCGGAGGTAATCAGCACTTTGCCGTTTTCCTTGGCCACACCCAGCGCCGGATCCCAGACGTAGGTGGCGTCGATGTCGCCGCGCTTCCAGGCGGCAATGATCGCCGGCGGCGCGAGGTTGAGCACGGTGACTTTCGACGGGTCGATGTTCCAGTGCTTGAGCGCGGCCAGCAGGCTGTAGTGGCCGGTCGAAACGAAAGGCACGGCGATCTTCTTGCCGATCAGGTCCTGCGGGGTCTTGATCCCGGAACCGTCGCGCGCCACCAGGGCCTCGGCGGCACCGATCTGGGTGGCGATGAGGAAGGTTTCCACCGGTACCTTGCGGGTGATGGCGGCGGTCAGCGGGCTGGAACCGAGGTAGCCGATCTGCACGTCACCGGAGGCGATGGCGGCGATGATGTCGGCACCGTTATCGAACTTGCGCCAGCTGATGTCGGCCTTGGTGGCCTTTTCGTAGGCGCCGTCGGCCTGGGCGACTTTCGCCGGATCGACGGTGGTCTGGTAGGCGACGGTGACGTCAGCCGCCTGGGCAAAGAAACTCGCCGCAGCCAGGGAAGCGGCCGCCAGCAAGCGAAGGGGGAAGTGCAGTTTCATGGGGGAGCTCCTGTCAGGCGACCGAGAGTCGGCGTGAAAGGAGACTAAATGATCTAAGAATTCAAAAATAAATAACTTTTTCGAATGAGCTTATGATCGGAGTAATTTAAGCGTGACCGCTGCGCAGTCAATCGCGAGCAGGCTCGCTCCTACAAGGGAAACGCATACCCTGTGGGAGCGAGCCTGCTCGCGATAGGTCCGAAGGACCTTAGTTGCTGATCGCCAGAATGCTCGCCTGATAAGCCCCGACGAACACGTCGAAATCGCCAACCTCGTTCTGTTCCAGCTCAACCTGCTCAGCCAGCGAAGTACGCGCACGTTCTTCAAATTTCGCCTGAACATCCGCAGGCAATGGCTCGCTGCGGAAGAACTCCGCATGCACCTGGCTCTGACGCAGGGAGAACTGGGCGAAGCTTTCCTTGTGCTCGGCCATCGACGCAAGGACCTGGGCCGAAGGTGTCAGGGACGGATCCTTGACCTTGGCCATCTGCGCATCCAGCGCCTTGCTGTGGGCATCGCCGCCGTGGCTCTGATCAAGCAGCGCGGCCAACGGCGCGATGCTTTCCAGCAACTGGCCTGCCCATTCCTTCAGTTCCACCGGCTGACCATCGCGCTGCAACTGCAGGCCCGGACGACGACCTTCCTTGACCACGCTGAGGAAGTTCGAGGTGGCGTTGCCGCAGCTGGTGTTGGTCAGCAGCGGGCTGTCGTTCAGGGCGCAGTACAGCAGGAAGGCGTCGAGGAAACGCGATTCGGTGATGTCGATGCCCATCGGCAGGAACGGGTTGATGTCCAGGCAACGCACTTCGACGTACTGAATGCCACGGGCCATCAAGGCCTGGATCGGACGTTCGCCGGAGTAGGTCACGCGTTTTGGGCGAATGTTGGAGTAGTACTCGTTTTCGATCTGCAGGATGTTGGTGTTGAGCTGAACCCACTCACCGTCCTTGTGCGTACCGACTTCGACGTACGGCGCGTAGGGCGTGGCTACCGCTTTGCGCAGACTGTCGGTGTAGCTGACCAGATCGTTGTAGCAAGGGGTCAGGCCGGCCTGGGCGTTGGATTGATAACCCAGGTCGCTCATGCGCAGGCTGGTGGCGTAGGGCAGATACAGGGTGTCCGGGTCCAGTTGCTCCAGCTGATGCGCACGGCCACGCAGGAAGCCGGCGTCCAGGGCCGGCGATGCACCGAACAGGTACATCAGCAGCCAGCTGTAACGGCGGAAGTTGCGGATCAGGGCGATGTAGGACGACGACTGGAAGTCGCGGTCGGTGCCGACAAAACCTTCGGCCGTCTTGAGCAGCGGCCAGAGTTTTTCCGGCAGGGAGAAGTTGTAGTGAATCCCGGCGATGCACTGCATGGTCTTGCCGTAACGCAGGGCCAGGCCCTTGCGGTACACGTACTTGAGCTGCCCGATGTTGGAGGTGCCGTAGTAGGCGATCGGGATATCTTCCTCGGCCGGCAATGGGCACGGCATCGATGGACTCCACAGGTACTCGTTGCCGAGCTTGCTGTAGGCAAAGCGATGAATGCTGTCCAGGCTCGCCAGCGTATCGGCCGGATCGGTCAGGGCAGGGGTGATGAACTCCAGCAGCGACTCGGAATAGTCGGTGGTGATCTGTTCATTGGTCAGCGCGGAACCCAGTTCTTCCGGGTGCGGCGTTTGCGCCAGGCGACCTTCGCCGGTCACGCGCAGGCATTCACGTTCGATGCCGTGAAGGCACTGTTCGAGCAGAGAGAGGTTAGCGCGCTCGCCGAGCAGGGCCAGGCGGCGGTTGAGAAGTTCGCTCAAGTTGGATTCCTTCACGCGTCAGTCGCCCCAATATGGGGGTGGGCAAGACGGTCTACAAGGGTGAAGTTGAAACTGGCGTTTTCGCCTGGTTTTTGTCGCTATTGATCAAATTTTGCACAGATCCCCTGTAGGAGCCGAGCTTGCTCGCGATGCGGTGTGTCAGCCAACACAATTGTCGTCTGATAATCCGCTATCGCGAGCAAGCTCTGCTCCTACAGAGCGAGGCATTGCGCCGAAATTAACTCAAATTGATGGCGACTAGCTACAGGACAGCGAACGTGCCTTGTGCTTTTGCGACCAGTTTGTCGCCTTGTACGACGTCGGCCTCGACCACCAGGGTGCGGCGGCCCGGGTGGATCACCCGCGCCGTGCACATCACCTCGCCGTCGGCGACGGCGCGGATGTAGTTGATCTTGCACTCGATGGTCGCGCTCTGCTGGTCAAAGCCATGGCTGCTGGAACAGGCCAGCCCCATGGCAATGTCCACCAGACTGAACAAGGCGCCGCCGTGCAGCTTGCCGGCGCGATTGCGCAACTCGGGCTCGAGCACCAGAGCGACTTGCGCCACCCCGGTTTCCAGGCTGTGCAGACGGCAGCCCAGCAGCTTGAAAAACGCGCTTTCGGTATACCCGGCAGGGATATCCATCAACGCTTCTTCAACTGCTTGGCGTTGGCGAACAGCGAAGCCATGGCATTGTTGGACGGAGCCGCCGCCGTGGTTTCCTTGCGCGGCGCGTTGTTCTGCGACTGACGCGGTGCCGAGCCAGGACGCGCGCCACGGGCACCGTCGATTTTCTCGCCCGGGGTGTCGCTCATGCGCATCGACAGGCCCACGCGTTTGCGTGGAATGTCGACTTCCATGACCTTCACTTTCACCACGTCACCGGCTTTCACCGCTTCGCGTGGATCCTTGATGAACTTCTCCGAAAGTGCGGAGATGTGCACCAAACCGTCCTGATGCACGCCGATGTCGACGAATGCGCCGAAGGCCGTCACGTTGGTCACCACACCTTCGAGGATCATGCCCGGTTGCAGGTCCTTGAGGTCTTCAACGCCTTCCATGAACTCGGCGGTCTTGAACTCCGGACGCGGGTCGCGGCCCGGTTTTTCCAGTTCCTGAAGAATGTCGGTGACGGTCGGCAGGCCGAAGGTTTCGTCGGTGAATTTCTTCGGATCCAGACGCTTGAGGAACGACGCGTCGCCAATCAGCGAGCGAATGTCGCGGTCGGTCTCGGCGGCGATGCGCTGCACCAGCGGATAGGCTTCCGGGTGAACGGCGGAGGAGTCCAGCGGGTTATCGCCGTTCATCACCCGCAGGAAGCCGGCGGCCTGTTCGAAGGTTTTTTCACCCAGACGCGCGACTTTCTTCAGGGCAGCACGGGTTTTGAAAGCCCCGTGTTCGTCGCGGTGGCTGACGATGTTCTGCGCCAGGGTCGCGTTGAGGCCGGAAATACGAGCCAGCAGCGCAACCGAAGCGGTGTTCACGTCCACGCCCACGGCGTTCACACAGTCTTCGACCACGGCGTCCAGGCCGCGGGCCAGTTTCAGCTGCGACACGTCGTGCTGGTACTGGCCGACGCCGATGGATTTCGGGTCGATCTTCACCAGTTCCGCCAGTGGATCCTGCAGGCGGCGGGCAATGGAAACTGCGCCACGGATCGACACGTCCAGGTCCGGGAATTCCTTGGCCGCCAGTTCCGATGCCGAGTACACCGATGCACCGGCCTCGGACACCATGACCTTGGTCATCTTCATGGCTGGGTATTTTTTGATCAGCTCAATCGCCAGCTTGTCGGTTTCACGGCTGGCGGTGCCGTTGCCGATGGCGATCAGATCCACCGAATGCTTGGCGCACAGGGCGGCCAGGATCGCGATGGTCTGGTCCCATTTGTTGTGCGGCACGTGCGGGTAAACGGTGGCGTGATCCAGCAGCTTGCCGGTGGAGTCGACCACGGCCACCTTGCAGCCGGTGCGCAGGCCAGGGTCCAGGCCCAGAGTGGCGCGCGGACCAGCCGGAGCGGACAGCAGCAGGTCGTGCAGGTTGTGGGCGAAAACGTTGATCGCCTCGGCTTCCGCGCCGTCGCGCAGTTCGCCCAGCAGGTCGGTTTCCAGGTGGGTGTAGAGCTTGACCTTCCAGGTCCAGCGCACTACTTCGCCCAGCCATTTGTCGGCAGGACGGTTCTGGTTCTGGATGCCGAATTGCTGGCCGATCATGCCTTCGCACGGGTGCATGGTGCCCGGCAGTTCATCGCCGACTTTCAGCGCGGAGCTGAGAATGCCTTCGTTGCGGCCACGGAAAATCGCCAGGGCGCGGTGCGATGGCATGCTTTTCAGCGGTTCGTCGTGTTCGAAATAGTCGCGGAACTTGGCGCCTTCCTCTTCCTTGCCGGCGATCACGCGGGCACTGAGGGTGGCTTCCTGCTTGAGGTAATTGCGCAGTTTTTCCAGCAGGCTCGCGTCTTCGGCGAAGCGCTCCATCAGAATGTACTTGGAGCCTTCGAGGGCGGCCTTCACGTCGGCGACGCCTTTTTCGGCGTTAACGAAGCGCGCGGCCTCGGTTTCCGGGGTCAGGCTTGGGTCGTTGAACAGACCGTCGGCCAGTTCGCCGAGGCCGGCTTCGAGGGCGATCTGGCCCTTGGTGCGGCGTTTTTGCTTGTACGGCAGGTACAGGTCTTCGAGGCGGGTCTTGGTGTCGGCGAGCTTGATATCGCGTTCCAGCTGCGGGGTCAGCTTGCCTTGCTCTTCGATGCTGGCCAGGATGCTGATGCGCCGTTCGTCGAGTTCTCGCAGGTAGCGCAGACGCTCTTCCAGATGACGCAACTGGGTGTCATCGAGGCTGCCGGTGACTTCTTTCCGGTAACGGGCGATGAAGGGAACGGTAGAGCCTTCATCGAGTAGCGCGACGGCCGCTTCGACCTGTTGTGGGCGTACGCCGAGTTCTTCGGCGATGCGGCTGTTGATGCTGTCCATAAAACCACCTGACAAATTGTGAAAGCAGGCTCGCAGGCGCGATACAGGGCCCTGGCGAGTCTGGTTGAGCGGCAAGCCTGCGCCGCTGCCTGGATCAAAAGGTATCTCGTTGACCCGTGAAATCGAACAATTACTGCCGGTGCCATGAAAAATAAAAAGCGGCCGCCGGGGGTAACGATCAGACGTTGCCTGACACAAAAGGCCGCGCATTATAACCAGCGTTCGGCCCTTGGGGTGTGTCCCGGGTCAGTGGGATCCGTGCCGGGATTCCTGGCAGTGAAGGAAAAATCTGCTAACAATGCACACGGTGCGTATAACGGCAGCTACGCCATAATGCGCGCCGAGCTAAAAGGAGCATTCAATGAGCAGCACTGCAAACATTGCTGAAGGCGAAAAAATTCTTATTGTTGACGACGACCCGGGCCTCAGCAGCCTGCTGGAGCGTTTTTTCGTCAGCAAGGGCTACCGCGCCCGTGCCGTCCCGAACACTGAACAAATGGACCGCCTGCTGGCGCGTGAAGTGTTCAACCTGGTCGTCCTCGACCTGATGCTGCCCGGCGAAGACGGCCTGACCGCATGCCGCCGCCTGCGCAGCGCGAACAACCAGATTCCGATCATCATGCTGACCGCCAAGGGCGACGAGCTGAGCCGTATCAAGGGCCTGGAACTGGGCGCCGATGATTACCTGGCCAAGCCGTTCAACCCTGACGAGCTGATGGCCCGTGTCAAAGCCGTATTGCGCCGTCAGTCGGCACCGGTGCCGGGCGCGCCGGGCAGCGAAGACGAAAGCGTGACCTTCGGTGACTACGAACTGTCCCTGGCTACCCGCGAGCTCAAGCGCGGCGAAGAAGTGCACATGCTCACCACTGGCGAGTTCGCGGTCCTCAAGGCGCTGGTCATGAACGCCCGCCAGCCGCTGACCCGCGACAAGCTGATGAACCTGGCCCGTGGCCGCGAATGGGACGCTCTGGAGCGCTCCATCGACGTGCAGATTTCCCGTCTGCGCCGGATGATCGAACCCGATCCATCCAAACCGCGTTATATCCAGACCGTCTGGGGCGTGGGTTATGTGTTCGTTCCGGATGGCACCGCCACCAAGTGATCGACCCATTGCAGGAGCGGGTCGGCGGACAGGTCTGATGACCATGGCCGCAGACTCGCGACCCGCAATATGCGAGCATCGCTCGTTCCTGCAAGTGTGTAGCGCCTATCCATGAAAACCCCGGTTTGGTTCCCCCAGAGTTTCTTCTCCCGCACCCTTTGGCTGGTGCTCATCGTCGTTCTGTTCTCCAAGGCACTGACCCTGGTTTATCTGTTGATGAACGAGGACGTGCTGGTTGACCGCCAATACAGCCACGGCGTCGCCCTGACGCTGCGCGCCTATTGGGCAGCCGACGAAAACAACCGCGACAAGATTGCCGAAGCCGCGACCCTGATCCGGGTGGTGGGCACTGGCGTGCCGGAAGGCGAGCAACACTGGCCATACAGCGAAATCTACCAGCGACAGATGCAGGCCGAACTGGGCGCCGATACCGAGGTGCGATTGCGCATGCACACGCCACCGGCCTTGTGGGTGAGGGCACCGAGCCTGGGTGATGGCTGGATGAAAGTGCCGCTGTACCCGCATCCGCTGCGCGGTCAGAAGATCTGGAACGTGCTGGGCTGGTTCCTGGCGATCGGTCTGCTGTCCACGGCGTCGGCGTGGATCTTCGTCAGCCAGCTCAACCAACCATTGAAGCGCCTGGTCTATGCGGCTCGGCAACTCGGCCAGGGCCGCAGTGTGCGCCTGCCGATCAGCGACACGCCCAGTGAAATGACCGAGGTGTATCGCGCCTTCAACCAGATGGCGGAAGACGTCGAACAGGCCGGGCGCGAGCGTGAGCTGATGCTGGCGGGGGTGTCCCATGACTTGCGTACGCCGCTGACTCGCCTGCGATTGTCACTGGAGCTGATGGGCGACCGCACCGACCTGACCGACGACATGGTCCGCGATATTGAAGACATGGATGCGATCCTCGACCAGTTCCTGGCCTTCATTCGCGACGGTCGCGATGAGTCGGTGGAGGAGGTGGACCTGAGCGATCTGGTCCGGGAAGTGGCTGCGCCGTTCAACCAGAACGAAGAGAAGGTGCACTTGCGCCTGGAGCCGATCCAGCCGTTTCCATTGCGTCGGGTGTCGATGAAGCGGTTGCTGAACAACCTGATCGGCAACGCGCTTCATCACGCGGGCAGTGGCGTGGAAGTGGCGGCCTATGTTTCCGGCGACACCGCTGCTCCCTATGTGGTGCTGAGCGTCATGGACCGTGGCGCCGGGATCGACCCGGCGGAGCTGGAAGCGATCTTCAACCCCTTCACCCGTGGCGACCGTGCCCGGGGTGGCAAAGGCACCGGGCTGGGGCTGGCGATCGTCAAGCGGATCGCTTCAATGCATGGCGGGAATGTCGAGTTGCGCAACCGTTCCGGCGGCGGTCTGGAAGCGCGGGTGAGGTTGCCATTGGGATTGATGTTGCCGCGGGATGCGGTTTAACGGGGCCGAAGGCCTCTTCGCGGGCA
>NZ_JAIQWX010000139.1 GCF_020164475.1 Pseudomonas sp. REP124
GCGAAGAGGCCGGTGAAGGCAGCAAAGATCTACTGCCCAGACCGCGACGGCAACAGCTTCAACGTACTGCGCGTATTCGCCGTCACCTCTTCATCATTCAGATGCGCCTGGAAATACACCCCCTCGATATACGCCTCCGCCTGATCGTCATAGTGCCTGTCGAACAACACCCCGCTCTGACCCACCGGATTGACGGTCAGACTGTGGGTCGGGTCGGCGAAGTCGATCAGGCGTCGGGTCGATGGGCCGTAGGTCACCGGCCAAGGCGCCGGGCCGATTTTCGCCGAGAGGTTGTTCGGCACTTCATGGCTGCCGGGTGCGGCGAAGGGGCCGACGTTGAACAGCCTGTCCAGCGGCTTTTGCTGGCCCAGCGGATGGCCGTGGGTGAGGGTGTGCGCTTGGCCCCACTGCCATTGCGTGAAGTCCGTGCCGAGGGTGGTCTTGAGATGGGCGATGCTCGCTTGCCAGGCTGCCTTGACCGTATCGGCGCGGGTTTCCTTGCCGAGGGTGTTGCGGTTGTCCCACCAGGGGGAGTCCGGGTTGGCCGCCAGCCTCGGCAGTGCGGCATCGATTACCCGAGTCGAGAGTAGGGTTTCGAAAAACTGATCGCCCAACTCATCGTGCATCGCCGAGTCGGCGAGATTGAACAGGAACTGGTTGAACACCGTGCCGTTGACCGAGTCGAGCGGGTAATCACCCTTCCAGATCGCCAACTGCTCCACCAGTTTCAGCTCGGCGGGATCACTCACCACGCTGCGCAACACTGGAATCAGCGGTGCCAGCAACCGCGGCCCGTAGCCGGTGGTGGTGCCCAGTTGCAGGGCCTGGCTGGATTCCAGATTCCATTTGACGTTCTTGTCGCCCAGCTGATGGTTAAGCTGCTGGCCACGGTCGGCCAGGTTGTAGTAACCGGGGATCTCGATGCCCGTCGGCGACACCGGCTGGAAGTTGGCCGAGACGATGTAGCCCCGTGCCGGGTTTTCTTCCTGAGGGTTGGCGCTGAATGGATAGAAACCGTCCTTGTCAGCGTCGTTGGTGCTGCCGTCAAGAATGAACCACGGGCGCACACCCGCCGGGCGCTTGGGCAGTTGCGCCGCGGCCCACCAGCCGATGTCGCCCTTGGCATTGGCCCAGACGACGTTCAGGCCCGGCGCCTGGATTTTTGCGGCGGCGGTTCGGGCCTTGACCAGGGTGTCGGCGCGGTTGAGCTGGTAGAAGCCTTCGAGAATCGGGTTCTGGGTTTCGAGAAACGCCCACCACATGGCGATCGGCGTCTTGCCGACGCTGTTGCCCAGCGCATCGTTGACGATCGGACCGTGAGGCGACTGGCGCAACTTCAGGGTCACCGGCTCCTGGCCCTTGACCGCGATCTGCTGTTCGCTGGTCACCATGTCGACCCATTTGCCGCGATACCAGACCTGATTCGGATTGTCGGGGTTGACCTTCTCGGCGATCAGATCGAGGTCGTCGTTCTGGAACATGGTGATGCTCCAGCCGAAATCACGGTTCATGCCCAGCGAGGCGAACGGCATCAGCGACTGATAGTGCCCATAGAGTTCGAAACCGGGAGACGTGAGGTGCGCCTCGTACCACACCGACGGCGCGGAGAAGCGGATATGCGGGTCGCCCGCCAGCAGCGGCTTGCCGCTTTTGGTGCGGCTGCCGGAAACAGCCCAGGCATTGCTGCCCTCGAACTGCGGCAGGCCATTGTCGGTCAGGGCCTGTTCGCTCAGGCGGGCGAGGGCGTTGAGGTCTTTCCAATCGACATTGGTCAGCGCAGGCGCGGCACTGTTGTCGTGGTTGCTCAGCACGCCCTTGGGTTGCCATTCGAGGTCGAACACGCTCAGGTAGTCGGCGCCCAGTTGATCGCGCACGAAGGTCAGCAGCGGTTCGGTGCGAAAGGCCGCGGCAAAGCTGTAGGCCATGTAGCCGGCGATGCTGATGGTGTCCTGTGCGGTGAACGGGCGTTTGGGAATGCCCAGCACATCGAACTCCATGGGTTTGGCGTGGCTGTCCTGATACTGGTTGATGCCATCCAGATAGGCCTGCATGGCGATGAAGGTGGGGGAGTTCTTGTCCAGATTCGCCAGGTAGGTTTCGGCGCGTTCGCGAATGCGCAGGCTGCGCATCAGCTTGTCGGTGTCCAGCAGTTTCGGGCCGAGCACTTCGGCCAGCTCGCCACGGGCCAGGCGCCGCAGGACTTCCATCTGGAACAGCCGGTCCTGGGCGTGGACGTAACCCAGGGCGCGGTACAGGTCGGGTTCGTTTTCGGCGCGGATGTGCGGCACGCCGCGCTCGTCGTAGCGCACGGTGACCGAGCTTTGCAGGTGTTGCAGTTCCACCATGCCCTGACGTGTCGGTTGCTTGCTGTAGAGGTAGCCGCCGGCTCCTGCGGCGAGCGCGGCGATCAGCAATCCGAGAACGGTCAGGCTACGTTTCATGGTGACTCCTTGTTGTTATGGGTGGCAGCTGTTCCCTGAAGCCACTGTTTAACACGGAGTACGCGAGGGCTGCATCGCCCGTAGGAGGGATTCGTTTTGCGGCATCTTGCTCTAACGAGCGCTATCCACCGGCCAAGGGCAGTAACACCCCACCGCAAGTGTGTGCGTGGCACTCACCGGGCGCCCTTCGTTCAGCGCTTTGAGGATCGGCTCGATAAAGCTGTTGCTCGAATTACAGGTCAGGCCTTCGCTGTACGGGCCGAAGTACGCCAGCTTGCCGCTGCGATCCCAGATCGCCACGGCGGGGCTGGCGGGGACCTGCTCGGAGCCGGGCAGCACGTTGAGGGTTTTCAGGTTGCTCAAGGTGCTGGGCAATGCACCGTGGCTGCCGGGTTTTTGCACTGAATAGAATTCGACGCCTTGCGGTCCGTATTGCTCGACCAGTTCGCTCAGGTGCTGTTGATTGCCGACGTTGCACGGGCAGGCCGGGTCCCAAAAGTGCACCAGACGGATCGCGCCGGGGCCGGCGAGGGTGTCGGGCAGGCGCAGCGGGTCGCCGGAGAACAGCGCCGTGTGCTCGCTGAATGCGCGCAGGTAACGCCCCTGAAACCAGTCATAAGCCGCCCACAGAACACCCGCACACATCAGGGTAAGCAGGCTGATAAACAGGGTGGCGCGCAGCGGCGATCGCATGGGTTCAATCCTCGAAGGTCGGCTAGCTTGCCATGCTTGCCGCGACAGATGAATATCGCAGCTCAATCAAGTCCGTTTTGCGCTCTGGAATCGCCCATGTCTGCCACCTTCGATCCTGACCAACTTCGCGCCAGCCTGCGACCCTTGGCCGAGGGGCAGCCGCTGTCCGCACAGGCGCAGGCCTATCAGCGGTTTTACGGGCTGGATTTTTCCTCGCGCAACGTGAGCAGCCGGCTGGGGCGTTTCCAGGTCGACGGTTATGAACTGGTCAGCCAGGTCTGGTTACCCGAGCGGCCGAAGGCGACGCTCTTCATGCTTCACGGTTTCTACGACCACACCGGTCTCTACCGGCATGTGATCTATTGGGCGCTGGAGCAGGGCTTTGCGGTGATCGCCTGCGATTTGCCGGGGCATGGGTTGTCCAGTGGCGAGCGGGCGAGCATCAGGGATTTCGCTGAGTATCAGGACAGTCTGCAAGGGTTGTTTGCTGAAGCGAAGTCGCTGGATCTGCCGCAACCGTGGCACTTGTGTGGGCAGAGTACCGGTGGGGCGATCGTGATCGATCATGTGCTCAATGCCGGTACGGACAGTCCGGCCCAAGGTCAGGTGATTCTGCTGGCGCCGCTGGTAAGGCCGCGGGACTGGGGTTGGTCGCAGGTCAGTTATTACCTGCTCAAACCTTTCGTCAGAGGCATCGCCCGGCGCTTCAGCGAGAACTCCAACGATCCGGATTTCCTGCCGTTCCTGCAGGCCGACCCGCTGCAAGCGAGACGCCTGCCGACGGCCTGGGTCGGCGCACTGTCAAGGTGGATCAAGCGCATCGAGGCCGCACCGCGCAGCCAGCGGCAGCCGTTGATCGTGCAAGGGCAGGCGGATATGACCGTGGATTGGCGGCACAACCTTGAAGTGTTGAAAGCCAAGTTCGATCGCCCGCAGGTGCTGATGTTGCCGGAGGGGCGGCATCATTTGGCGAATGAGACCCTGGCGATGCGGGGGGAGTACTTCGGATTTTTGAGCAAGAGGATCAAGGGCAGGAATGTGTAGTGACAGTGAGGGCCTCATCGCGAGCAGGCTCGCTCCCACAATGGATCTGTTTGCACCTCATCCCTGTGGGAGCGAGCCTGCTCGCGATGGCGGGCTAACGGGCGCCCAAAATTATGGATTGAGGTTCGAGTTGCTCTGCCCCACCGCCAACCCCGCCCGAATCGCCGCCAACGCCGCCTGATAGTAAGCCTTGCCCTCCGCCGACTCGGCAAAGGTAGCGAACTCTTCCAGCTCTTCATCACTCAGGTCGCGATAGACATACAACAGAGTGTTGTTCAGGTCACTGCCGATCTGGTCCATCAAACGCTGGCGCTGCCCGTTGAGCATGCCCTGCGCCTGACCCCCGCCGAGCAGTCCAGGAATCATCGAGCTCAAACTGTCAGCGGCCACACCGGCAATCGCCAGGCTGACTTCGGCACCGGCTTCACGCGCAGGCAGTGCCTGAGCCAAGTGACCAATGATCAGCAGGCGGCTGTCGCTGGCGGTCATCTTCGGTAGGCCCTTGGCGTTTTTCGCCAGCTGATCGCGTCGGGTCGCCAGCAATTCGGCGGCGACGATCTTCTTGCCCAGTGGCGACTGGAAAAACGTCAAGGCAGGTTTCGGATCGGCAAGGTTCTTGCGCAATTGCGCTTCAGCGCGCTGATCCACGGCCTTGGCATCGAAACGCTGATTGCTGTTGTTGACCAGGGCCTGGAACACCGCTGGCGGCAGGCTGTTTTGATAGCGTTGCTGGGCGGCCGAAAGAGCATCATTGAAATGCGCGCGTTGTTCCGGCCAGCCTGCAACCTTGTACAACTGGTCGTGGCTGTCTGCCCAGGCGGGCAAAACGCAGAACATCAGCAGAGAGAAAAGCAAACGGCGCATAGGGACTCCTGTCAGCAGGCGACTATTCTCCGTGTGGCATACGGACTTGTCGAGAATTCGTATCAACCCGCCGCGTGGCTCTGTCGGATTTTCAGGCGCAGGAATACTATGCGCGCCATGCAAATACCTTCTGATCACCCATTGCTGTTACGAATCGTCGATGACCTGGCTGCACATGGCTGGTCCCGGCAAAATATTTTCCTGCCTGCGGATTTGACCCGCGCGCTGGCGGCCGAGTGCCGTAAACGCAGTGTCGAGGGCGAACTGGCGCCGGCCGGAGTCGGGCGCGGCGCATCCACGGAAATCCGCGAAGGCATTCGCGGCGATCACATTCAGTGGATTGATCCCGGCCAGGCCGAGTCCTGCGACAGCTACCTGAACCTGATGGACAGCCTGCGCGAAGCGATGAATCGCCATCTGTTCCTGGGCCTGGAAGACTTCGAGTGCCATTTCGCGATGTACCCGCCCGGCGCGTTCTACCTCAAGCACGTCGATCGTTTCCGCGATGACGACCGACGCGCGGTGTCGGCGGTGGTCTACCTCAACGACGATTGGCTGCCGGAGCATGGCGGTCAGCTGCGCATGTACCTGGACGAGGACACGCAACACGATGTGCTGCCGACCGGTGGCTGCCTGGTGGTGTTCCTGTCCGGCGATGTCCCCCACGAAGTCCTGCCGGCGACCCGTGAACGCCTGTCGTTGACCGGCTGGTTCCGCCGTCGCGGCAACGAGCCGTTCTGATCATGCAGAAAATCCTGGTAAGCCGCTGTCTGCTGGGGCACCGCGTGCGCTACGACGGCGGTGCCAGCGGGCCGTTCGATCAGTTGCAGGTCTGGCTCGATGAAGGCCGGGTCGTGCCCTTGTGCCCTGAGGTCGCCGGCGGTTTGCCGACACCGAGGGCCGCTGCTGAGATTCCCGGTGGGCAGGGGACGGAGGTACTGGAAGGACGCGCGGCGGTTATCACCACCGAGGGTGAGGATGTCAGTGCGCAGTTTCTGTCCGGGGCCCATCAGGCGCTGGCGCTTGTACAAAAGCACGGCATCCGCATCGCCGTGCTCAAGGCCAACAGCCCTTCCTGTGGCAACCGGCAGACGTATGACGGGACGTTCAGCGGGGTGAAGGTCAGTGGCGAGGGGGTGACGGCGGCGTTGCTCAAGCGCCATGGGGTGCTGGTGTTCAGTGAGCTGGAGCTGGCTGAGGCGGCTGAGGCGCTGGCAAGACTCAACTAATCAACAACACAGAACCTGTGGGAGCGGGCTTGCCCGCGATAGCTGAGTGTCAGGCAACATCTGTGTTGAATGAGAAATCGCTATCGCGGGCAAGCCCGCTCCCACAGGTTTTGCATTAAGTTTGACTCTGCTGTGTCTCAAGGTTTAGCCGCAACCCCCGACTCCGCCCCAAACCACTTCTCCTCCAACGCCTGCAACCGACCATCCGCCTTGATCCGCTGTAACGCATTCTCCAGGCTCGCATGAAACGCCGGGTTGCCCTTCTGGAACGGGATCGCCAGGTTCACCGTCGGCACAGCCTTGGGTTTCTCTTCCGTCAGCGACTGCACCAGCAGGATCGATTGCGGCTGCTCGTCCTTCTTCGCGATCAATTGCGCGCTGGTGCGAATGTAAGGTTCGCTGAAGTCGAAACGATCCGCGAGCGCCGGGGTCTGTGTAATGTGATTGATGGCGATGTCGTACTTGCCGCTCTCGACGCCGGTCAGCAGATCGTTGGCATCGGTGACGACGAAGTCGGCGCGCACATCCAGTTCGTTGGCCAGCAGTTGACCCAATTCGACTTCGAAGCCATCGAGCTTGTCGTCTTTCTTGAAATTGAAAGGTGGGGTATTGGCGTCGAGGGCGATGCGCAATTCACCGCGATCGTTTACGTCATCAATCAGTTCGGCGTGAGCCAAAGGGCTCAAAAGGGGTAGCAGACAGATCAGGCCAGGCAGAAAGCGCATGGTCACTCCTTGAATTCATTATTGCGACGCTCTGGTTCAGGCTCGCTTTGCTATGGTTGTCGAGTGCCTTCGACAACGATTGACCATGAAGTTGTGATGGTCACGCGAATTTTACGGAAAAACTGGAGAAGAGAATGAAATCCTTTATGTCACGTGCTGCTTTGGCTGGCCTGTTGATGGGTGTTTCAGTGTTGGCCAGTGCGGCGACGCCCGCGCCGAAAGGTGCCGAAGTGTCCATCGTATCTCCCAAGGACGGCGGCACGGTTCCGAAGACCTTCATGGTCAAGTTCGCTGTTGAAAACGTTTCGCTGGCGCCTGCCGGCGATCCTACCAAGAACACCGGCCATCACCATCTGCTGATCGACGTCGACCAGTTGCCTGCCGCCGGTCAGCCGATTCCAAGCGATGCCAACCATATTCACTTCGGCAAGGCGCAGACTCAGGCTGAAGTGACGCTGACCCCGGGCGAACACACCCTGCAGCTGGAATTGGGTGATGCGAACCACATGCCGTTCGATCCGCCGATCGTTTCGGAAAAGATCACCGTTAACGTCAAATAAAAAAGGGAGCCCTTCGGGGCTCCCTTTTTTATTGAGCTGCAAGTTTCAAGCTATAAGCCACAAGCAAAGCAAACCTCAGCTTGCCGCTTGTAGCTCGAGGCTTGTAGCTGCTTTAGAAAAGCACGCGACTACGGATAGTGCCGTTGACGTGCTGCAGCTTCTCTTGCGCCAGTTCCGAATATTCGGCGTCCACGTCGATTACAACGTAGCCGACCTTGTCGTTGGTCTGCAGGAACTGACCGGAGATGTTGATGCCGTTTTCGGCGAAGACCTTGTTGATCTCGCTCATCACACCCGGGATGTTCTCGTGGATGTGCAGCAGACGGTGCTTGCCAGGGTGAGCCGGCAGGGCCACTTCCGGGAAGTTCACGGACGATACCGAAGTACCGTTGTCGCTGTACTTGACCAGCTTCTCGGCCACTTCCAGACCGATGTTGGCTTGCGCCTCGGCAGTGGAACCACCGATGTGCGGGGTCAGGATCACGTTGTCCAGGCCACGCAGCGGGCTTTCGAACTCTTCGTCGTTGGAGCGAGGCTCCACCGGGAATACGTCGATGGCCGCGCCGATCAGGTGCTTGTCCTTGATGGCGTCTGCCAGGTGGTCCAGCTCGACCACGGTGCCGCGTGCGGCGTTGATCAGGATGCCGCCCTTCTTGATGGCGCGGATTTCCTTCTCGCCGATCATCCACTGGGTCGCAGCGGTTTCCGGAACGTGCAGGGTCACGATGTCGGACATGCCCAGCAGCTCGTGCAGGTTGCCGACCTGAGTGGCGTTACCCAGCGGCAGCTTGGTCACGGTGTCGTAGAAGTAAACCTGCATGCCCAGGCCTTCGGCCAGGACGGACAGTTGAGTACCGATCGAGCCATAACCGACGATGCCCAGCTTCTTGCCGCGGATTTCGAAGGAGTTGGCCGCGCTTTTGATCCAGCCGCCACGGTGGCAGGAAGCGTTCTTCTCAGGGATGCCGCGCAGCAACAGGATCGCTTCGGCCAGCACCAGCTCGGCAACGGAACGGGTGTTGGAGTACGGGGCGTTGAACACGGCGATACCGCGCTCGCGGGCCGCGTCCAGGTCGACCTGGTTGGTGCCGATGCAGAAACAGCCGACAGCGACGAGTTTCTTCGCGTGATCGAAGATCTCTTCAGTCAGTTGAGTGCGGGAGCGAATGCCGATGAAGTGAGCATCAGCGATCTTTTCCTTCAGCTGGGCTTCCGGCAGGGAACCGGTGAGGTACTCGATGCTGGTGTAGCCCGCCGCCTTGAGGACGTCGACAGCCGATTGATGGACGCCTTCGAGAAGAAGGAACTTGATCTTGCTCTTGTCGAGAGAAGTCTTGCTCATCTGCGTAAACCTGTATCCCGGAGAAAAATGGCAGGGAAGGGAGCAGCCCGGAGCTGACCCGAACGGCAGGAAAGCCGTCGCCGCAGAATCGCCCTTGGGCACTATGCTGCGGGGTCGGTATGCTAGCATACGCCCCCGCCAAACACTCATTCCTGCGACGTGAAGCGTTCTCAGGATGACCATGAATTGTTCGAGAGTTCTGTCGATGACCAGTCATGCCGTGATTGAAGAGCTGAAGACCCTGGTTGAGCCTGGCAAGGTGTTGACCGATGCCGAATCGCTGAACGCCTACGGCAAGGACTGGACCAAGCATTTCCCTCCGGCCCCCACGGCCATCGTGTTTCCCAAAACCACCGAACAGGTCCAGGCCATCGTCCTGTGGGCCAACAGGCACAAGGTCGCGCTGGTGCCTTCCGGCGGGCGTACCGGGCTTTCCGCCGCAGCGGTGGCGGCCAATGGCGAGGTCGTCGTCTCGTTCGACTATATGAACCAGATCCTCGACGTGAACCTCACCGACCGCACCGCCGTCTGTCAGCCGGGCGTGGTCACCGAGCATCTGCAGAACGTCGCCGAAGAAAAGGGTCTGTACTACCCGGTGGACTTCGCTTCCGCCGGTTCCAGCCAGATTGGCGGCAATATCGGCACCAATGCCGGCGGGATCAAGGTCATTCGCTACGGCATGACCCGCAACTGGGTGGCCGGCATGAAAGTGGTCACCGGCAAGGGTGATGTGCTGGAGCTGAACCGCGACCTGATCAAGAACGCCACCGGCTACGACATGCGTCAGCTGTTCATCGGCTCCGAAGGCACACTCGGTTTTGTCGTCGAAGCCACCATGCGTCTGGATCGGGCCCCGAAAAACCTCACTGCGATGGTCCTCGGCACCGCCGATTTCGACTCGATCATGCCGGTGCTGCACGCGTTTCAGGGCAAGCTTGACCTGACCGCATTCGAATTCTTCTCCGACAAGGCTCTGGCCAAGATCATGGGCCGTGGCGACGTCCCTGCACCGTTTGAAACCGGTTGCCCGTTCTACGTGCTGCTGGAATTCGAGGCGACCACCGAAGAAGTGGCCAACCTGGCCCTGGAAACCTTCGAGCACTGCGTGGAGCAGGGCTGGGTGCTGGACGGCGTGATGAGCCAGAGCGAAACCCAGCTGCAGAATCTGTGGAAGCTGCGCGAGTACATCTCCGAAACCATTTCCCACTGGACGCCGTACAAGAACGACATTTCGGTCACCGTGTCGAAAGTCCCGGCGTTTCTCAAGGAAATCGATGCGATCGTCGGCAAGCATTACCCGGATTTCGAAGTCGTCTGGTACGGCCACATCGGCGACGGCAACCTGCATCTGAACATCCTCAAGCCGGATGACCTGAGCAAGGACGAGTTTTTCGCCAAGTGCGCGACCGTGAACAAGTGGGTGTTCGAGATCGTCGAGAAGTACAACGGCTCGATCTCCGCCGAGCACGGCGTAGGCATGACCAAGCGGGATTACCTGACTTACAGCCGTTCGCCGGCCGAGATCGAGTACATGAAAGCGGTCAAGGCGGTGTTCGACCCGAACGGGATCATGAACCCGGGCAAGATTTTCGCTGTTTGAGTTTTGAATTTAAGCGCTACGAACCAGGAGTCGTTCCATGAGCTATCAGCACCAGTATGTCGACGGTACGCGTATTCACTTCCCGCTGGGCAAAGTGGTGTGCATCGGCCGTAACTACGCCGAACACGCCAAGGAACTGGACAATCCGGTGCCTACCGAACCACTGCTGTTCATCAAGCCGGGCAGTTGTGTGGTGCCGCTGGAAGGCGGTTTCAGCATTCCGACCGAGCGCGGTTCGGTGCATTACGAAGCGGAAATCGCTGTGTTGATCGGCAAGCCGTTGTCGACCAAACCGAGCCGTGAAGAAGTGCTCGACGCCATTTCCGGCTTCGCCCCGGCTCTTGACCTGACCCTGCGCGACAAGCAGGCCGAGTTGAAGTCCAAGGGCCTGCCTTGGGAAATCGCCAAGTCCTTCGACGGCGCGGCGGTGATCGCCCCGTTCGTGTCCGGCAGCACCTTCGCCGACCTGACCGACATCGGCATTCGCCTGACCATCAACGGCGAAGTTCGCCAGGACGGCAACAGCAGCGCCATGCTCAACCCGATCGTGCCGATGATCCAGCACATGGCCGGCTGTTTCTCGCTGCAGGCTGGCGACGTGATCCTGACCGGCACGCCGGTTGGCGTCGGCCCGCTGAATGTCGGTGATGAGCTGGTTCTCGAACTGCCAGGCGCCAGCAGCTTTACCAGCAGCGTTCGCTAGTCCGGATACCCCTGTAGGAGCGAAGCTTGCTCGCGAAGGCGTAGTGTCAGTCGACAACAATGTCGTCTGATACACCGCATTCGCGAGCAAGCTTCGCTCCTACCGTTGTTTTGGTTCTTGTTAGTCCCGTTCAGGGCAATCCCGCCATTTCCCGTTTTTTTCACATTCTCTCTGGATAATGCTTGGCTTTTTGGCGTCTGAGCCAAGCTAATTTGTGCTATTACCCGTAGCCTCGATTCCTGGATGAATACCCCATGTCCACCCAACCCCTGCCTTCGCTCAAACCCGCTCGCCGCTCGCGCTTCGCCCTGCGCTGGTACACCTGGCTGTTGCTGGTAGTCGTGGTTGCCTTTGGCCTGGCGTTCGCCATGCATTGGGATGACCGTGGCGTGCTGTGGGTGAAGGAACGCTTCGAAAGCGCCGCCGAGAAGCAGGAAAGCATCTGGCTGCCGGATTACCGCGCGGTGATCGACGCCAAGCCGCTGGCGGGCATGGAGAAGGACGAGGCTTCGGACGTGGCCTACGACCCGCAGACCAAGACCCTGTTTTCGGTGATGGGCAAAAACCCGTTCCTGGCCGAGCTGACCTTGCAGGGCGATGTATTGCGCAAAATGCCGCTGGTGGGCTGGAGCAATCCTGAGGCTGTCACCGTGCTGGGCAATGGTCTGCTGGCGATCGTCGACGAGCGCGACCACATGGTGACCATCGTCAAGGTCGATGCCGATACCCGCGAACTGAACATCGCCGATTTCCCCAAATACGATCTTGGCCCTTCGAAAGACCAGAACAAGGCGTTCGAGGCTGTCACCTGGGATGCGCGCAATCAGCAATTGTTGCTGGGCGAGGAGCGTCCACCGGCGCTGTTCACCTGGAAGAGCGACGGCCAGAAACTGATCGGCGACAAGCAGAAACTGGCCAGCGATGAACTGGATATACGCAATCTGTCGGCCCTGGCCATCGACCCGCGCACCGGCCACACCCTGGTGTTGTCCGCCGACTCTCATCTGCTGCTGGAGCTGGATGAAAAGGGTGAGCAGGTCAGTTTCATGACCCTGCTGCGCGGCTTCAACGGCCTGAAAAACACCATTCCCCGCGCCGAAGGCGTGACCATGGACGAGGCGGGCACGCTGTACATCGTCAGCGAGCCGAACCTGTTCTACCGCTTCGAAAAACAGAAGTGATTCCCTATGGGGGCTGATGGCCATTAAGCTTTAATTCAGACAGGCGTGATATTTCATCCGCCTGTTTTGATTCCGAGCCTGCGTCCATGCGCCGATTTGCCCGCCCCAAACCGCTGATTCTCCTGGTATTGATGATTGCGCTGATCCTGTTGATCGCGATCGGTCGGTACCTGCGCCTGTTCGAGCGGGCCTGGTTCAACCTGCACACGCTTTGGAGGCCGATGAATGAGCAGTCCATCGGCCTGGATCAGTATCGGGCGGTCCTGGAAGGGCAGGTCATCGAAGGTCTGGACGATGATGTCTCGGCATTGACCTTCGATCCGGTGCGCAAAAGCCTGTTCACCGTCACCAATCAAAACTCGGAGCTGATCGAACTCTCCCTCGACGGCAAGATCCTGCGGCGTATCGCATTGGTCGGCTTCGGCGATCCGGAAGCGGTTGAGTTCATCAGCGCCGACACCTATGTGATCACCGACGAGTATCAGCAGCGCCTGATCAAGGTCCGTGTCGAGAATGACACCACGTTCATCGATGCGGCGGATGCCGAGCAGATGACCTTGGGCGTGCACATGAGCAGCAACAAGGGCTTCGAGGGTCTGGCCTACGATTCGGTGGGCAAGCGCCTGTTCGTGGCCAAGGAGCGCGACCCGATGCTGATCTATGAAGTGCACGGGTTTCCGCACTTCAATCCGGAAAAATCCTACGCGGTGCACGTCATCAACAACCCCAAGCGCGATGCCGGGATGTTCGTGCGCGACCTGTCGAGCCTGCAATACGACGAACGCAGCGGGCACTTGATGGCGCTGTCCGACGAGTCGCGGCTGATTCTGGAGCTGGATGTGGACGGGCGACCGCTGAGCACCATGGCCTTGCGCAAGGGCAGCCAGGGGCTGCAAAAGACCGTGCCCCAGGCGGAGGGGATCGCCATGGACGACGAAGGGACGATGTACCTGGTGAGCGAGCCGAATCTGTTTTACGTTTTCAAGAAACCCGCACAGCCCTGACAGGTCCTGCATGAAACAACTGTGGGAGCGAGCCTGCTCGCGATGAGGTCATAACATTCAGCATCTCTGCTGGCTGTTACACCGCTATCGCGAGCAGGCTCGCTCCCACAGGTTTTGTGTTCTTGGTGACGGATTATTTGGCTTCCAGGGTCTTCACACCCTCACTCGTCCCCAACAACAGCAAATCCGCCGGCCGCGCCGCGAACAAACCATTGGTGACCACGCCCACGATCGCATTGATCTGCGCTTCCAGCTCAACCGGGTTAGTGATCTGCATGTTGAACACATCGAGGATGATGTTGCCGTTATCGGTCACCACGCCTTCGCGGTAAACCGGGTCGCCGCCCAGTTTCACCAGCTGGCGGGCCACGTGGCTGCGGGCCATCGGGATCACTTCAACCGGCAGCGGGAAGGCGCCGAGCACCGGCACCAGCTTGCTGGCGTCGGCGATGCAGATGAAGGTCTTGGCCACGGCCGCGACAATCTTCTCGCGGGTCAGGGCTGCGCCGCCGCCCTTGATCAGATTCAGGTGCTCGTCGCTCTCATCGGCGCCGTCGACGTAAAACTCAAGGTCGCTGACGGTGTTCAGTTCGTACACCGGAATGCCGTGACCCTTGAGGCGCGCGGCAGTGGCTTCGGAGCTGGCCACCGCGCCATCGAACGCGCCCTTGTGCTTGGCCAGGGCGTCGATGAAGCAGTTGGCGGTGGAGCCGGTGCCGACCCCGACGATGCTCTTGTCGTCGAGTTTCGGGAGGATGAAGTCGACGGCGGCCTGAGCCACTGCCTGTTTGAGTTGATCCTGGGTCATGCGGGCTCCGAGGTGCCGAAGAGGGGGAACGAAAGGCCGGCATTATAGGCTTCGGGGCGGGGAAGGTCATTGCCCGATTGGCGGGCCGGCGCCAATCCCTGTAGGAGCCAGCTTGCTCGCGATGGTCGTCAACGATGACGCGGGCTGTCTGAATGCCCGCGGTGCCTGGGCGTCCATCGCGAGCAAGCTGGCTCCTACAGGGTGGTCGCCCGGCCAAATTGCAGGTTAGACTCCGTGGTCCTGCCCAACCCGCTCAGTGATGCTTTCCGATGCTTGAACAGTACGTCAAAAAGATCCTCACCTCGCGCGTTTATGACGTTGCCGTAGAAACCCCATTGCAGACTGCCCGTCAGCTCTCCGAGCGGCTGGGCAATGAGATTTGGCTCAAGCGTGAAGACTTGCAGCCGGTGTTCTCGTTCAAGATTCGCGGCGCGTACAACAAGCTCACGCAGCTGAGCGACGAAGAGCGCGCCCGTGGCGTGGTCACCGCTTCGGCGGGCAACCATGCCCAGGGCCTGGCCCTGGCGGCCAAGGTGCTGGGTGTGAAGGCGACCATCGTCATGCCCAAGACCACCCCCGAGATCAAAGTCGAAGGCGTGCGCTCGCGCGGCGGCAAAGTGGTGCTGCACGGCGACTCGTTTCCCGAAGCCCTAACCTACTCGCTGAAACTGGTCGACGAAAAAGGCTACGTCTACATTCACCCCTATGACGATCCCCACACCATTGCCGGGCAGGGCACGGTGGCCATGGAGATTCTGCGTCAGCACCCGGGGCGTCTGGATGCGATTTTCGTCCCGGTGGGCGGCGGCGGCCTGATCGCCGGCATCGCGGCGTACGTCAAATACCTGCGCCCGGACATCAAGATCATCGGCGTCGAGCCGGACGACTCCAATTGCCTGCAGGCCGCCATGGCCGCGGGCGAGCGCGTGGTGCTGCCGACCGTAGGCATCTTCGCCGACGGCGTGGCGGTGGCGCAGATCGGCCAGCACACTTTCGACATCTGCAAGGATCACGTCGATGAAGTGATTACCGTCAGCACCGACGAGATCTGCGCAGCCATCAAGGATATCTACGACGATACCCGCTCGATCACCGAACCTGCCGGCGCACTTGGCGTGGCTGGGATCAAGAAGTATGTCGAGCAGCGCGGCATCAACGGGCACACCTTCGTCGCTATCGACTCCGGCGCCAACGTCAATTTCGACCGTCTGCGCCATGTGGCCGAGCGTGCCGAACTGGGTGAGGGCCGCGAAGCCATCATCGCCGTGACCATTCCCGAGAAGCCGGGCAGCTTCAAAGCGTTCTGTGAGGCCATCGGCAAGCGCCAGATCACCGAATTCAACTATCGCTACAACACCGGCAGCGAAGCGCACATTTTCGTTGGTGTGCAGACCCACCCGGACACCGACCCGCGCAGCGCGCTTATCGCCAGCCTCGGCGAGCAGGGTTTCCCGGTGGTCGACCTGACCGACAACGAGCTGGCCAAGCTGCACATCCGGCACATGGTCGGCGGTCGCGCGGCGCACGTGGTGGACGAAGTGATCCTGCGCTTCGAATTCCCTGAGCGTCCGGGGGCCTTGTTCAACTTCCTTAATAAGCTGGGCGGACGCTGGAACATCTCGATGTTCCATTACCGCAACCATGGCGCAGCGGATGGCCGTGTGGTCGCGGGCCTGCAAGTGCCCCATGACGAGCGTCATCTGGTGCCGGAGGCGCTGGAAGAGATCGGCTACCCGTACTGGGACGAAAGCGATAATCCGGCCTATCAGCTGTTTCTTGGCTGAACGGCTACGCTTGGGGGCAAGGCCTAAGGAAATCGAACCATGGAAACGTTAACTGCCCTGAAAGCGGCGCACACGGCGGCCACGGTCATTCTGCTGCTGTGCGCGCTGGGCCTGGGATTCTGGGTCTGGCGTACAAAACGCAGCGGTGATGCCACGGCGCCAAGTCGTACCCTGCAACGTCCGCGGGTGTTCATCTGGCTGCTGATGGGGCTGGCGCTGCTGAGCATGCCCTTCACCGGCTGGTGGATGGTGCACCTGGTGGGCTGGCCGCTGGGGCAGACCTGGCTGCTGGCATCCAGCGTGCTCTACACCGTGGCGGCGCTGGCGTGGTTCTGGTTGCTGGTACGGCTGAACAAGGCGCGCAAGACGCCGGGTGGGGTGGGGCGGTTCAGCTTTGCCCTGGCGCTGTTCAGTTTTGTCTGCTTTATCGCCATTGCCGGGTTGATGGGCGCCAAGCCGGTTTAAAGTCTGAAACCGTATCGAATTCTTCGCGGGCAAGCCTCGCTCCTACAGGGAGATC
>NZ_JAIQWX010000014.1 GCF_020164475.1 Pseudomonas sp. REP124
AGGAGCGAGGCTTGCCCGCGAAGCTTTAATGCCGCTCCAGCGCATTCACCAGGTCATGAAACGCTTCCCGATTGGAATCGTTCAGCCCCATGAGGATCTTGTGCGCTTCGAGCACCTTGATCCGCACTACCTCTTCGGACTGGTCCTGATCCGGCAGGTCGTCCAGGCATTCCGGGCACGGAATCGGCTTGTTGACGATGTTGAACACCTGCTCGAAGCCCATGGACTGCAACAGTCGCGTGATGTCTTCGTGGGTGGTGACGACGGTCGGCAGCAGGCCGACTTTCTGCCTCGACAGGATCGACAACTTGGCCAGAAGGCCGAGGGTCGTGCTGTCGATGCTGCGGGTTTCGGTCAAATCGATCACGATCGCGTTGAAATTCATCGCGGTGAAGATTTTCTCAATAGTCGCATCCAACGCCGAACACAGGGTCAGGCGAACTTCACCGACGAACTTCAGGACGAAGGTGCCGTCCTGCTCGGCGAACTGGATTCTACCGGTACTCATTGAAGATTCCTGCTCAACACCAACAGGGCGATATCATCCGGCATCTCCCCTAGCGTGGCCAATCCAAAAACCTGCCGCAGGCCATCCAGGCTGCCGCCCGCTGCCTTGACCCGTTGGGGCAACGCAGCTTCTTTCTCTTTGAGTGTGGGTTCTGGCAAAAGGTCCAGAATGCCATCAGACATCAGCGTCAGGCTGAACGTCTCTGGCAGCTCCAGTACGTGGTCTTCATAGGTGGCTTCATTGAAGAGGCCCACCGGCAAGCCACGCCCTTCCAGATAACGCACACTGTCGGGTGTGTACAACACAGGCAACGGCAAATGACCGCCGATGCTATAGGTCAACAAACCTGTCTCCTCGTCGATGACTCCACCGACCATTGTGACGTGTTTACCCAGCTTACAACTGATCAGGCCCCGGTTGATATGACCAAGAACCTCTGAAGGCTTGAATTCCGGCAAGGTGCCGCTGCGCTTGGACTCGAACAGCAGGCGCGTGGTCATGAACTTCAGCAGCACGGTGACGAAGGCTGAAGAGGCGCCATGCCCGGATACGTCCGCCAGGTAGAACGCTACCCGGCGCTCGTCGACCCGAAAATAGTCGACAAAATCACCCGACAGGTACAGCGACGGGATGATCTGGTGCGCAAACTTGAAATCGTTGATCGCCCAGGGGCTGCCCGGCAGCATGTTCATCTGCACCTGGCGACCGGCGTTCTGGTCTTCCTGGAGCAGGTTCAGGCTGGCGGCGAGCTCGCGGTTGGCCTTTTCCAGCTTCTCGCGGTAGCGCTGGTTTTCCACCAGCAGGCGCGCGCGATCCAGGGCCCGGCGCACGGAGTGCTCGAGCACGGCCAGATCTTCGAGAGGTTTGATCAGGTAGTCCGCCGCGCCCAGGCGAAGCGCCTCGACCGCGTCGTTCATCACGCCGGCACCCGACACCACGATCACCGGAGTCTGCGGCGACAGTTCGGTAACCTGGCGAATGAGTTCGAGTCCACCCATCTGCGGCATGCGCAGATCGCAGATGACCAAGTCGGGCTTGTCTTGCTCGAATACCTGAAGACCCTGCTGACCATTGCTGGCCTGCAAGACGCTGAAACCACTGTCTTCCAAATAGGCCGCGAGGCTCGCGCGCACTACTTCGTCATCATCGATTATCAGCAGCGTGGCACTGGTTTTTGGCATGTGGGCAAACGGCGCCAGAATTAGGTTGGCGTAGCGGCACGGACGTTGACCCGTTTCACGCTACTGGATTCGCTTTCTAGCCTCTCTGCCGCACCGTTTTCGAGCGTTTGCCCTAAAGCCGGTACACCAGAGGTGCCCTTCTAAGGCGCAGACGGTACTCCCATCCGCGAGGCGTTTCAAGCACACACCGATGGTCGCTTTACGGTGTGCGCGGTTGAAATCACCGGGAGTTATAAGAACCCTTCCAACCGTAACTTAATTGTAGGAGCGAGCTTGCTCGCGATGGAGGTTCGGCCACCGCGGGCATTCAAGCAGCCAGCGTTATCGTTGACGACCATCGCGAGCAAGCTCGGCTCCTACAGGTCCAGCGATCGAATCAGAAGTCGTCTTCGACCTGGCCGTCCTTCACCTTGAATTCGCGGTTCTGCAGGTACGCGTTGCGAATGAAGATGTACTTGTCGCCCGTGATCAGCTTCTCGGAAGACAGCAGGCTGGCGCGGGTATCGACGACATTCAGGCCAAAGATCGAGTTACGCACCGGCACATCGTTGATGTAGCGGTAAGGGCCGGTGTAGCTGTCGACGTATTTCGAAGGCGCATCACGCAGGGTGCTTGGACCCAACAGCGGCAGCACTACATACGGGCCGCTGCCAACGCCCCAGTAACCGAGGGTCTGGCCGAAATCTTCGTCGCTGCGTTGCAGGCCCATCTTGGTGCCGACGTCGAAGAAGCCCAGCAGACCGAACGTGGTGTTGAAGATCAGACGTGCAGTGTCGACGCCGGCCGCCGCTGGCTTGGCCTGGAGGATGTTGTTGGCCAGGTTGGTCACATCGCCGACGTTGCGGAACATGTTGTGGATCCCGTCCTCGAGGAACTGCGGCGTCACGAACTGATAGCCCTGCGCCAGAGGCTTGAGTGCGTAGGTGTCGATGACGTCGTTGAATTCGAAGATCGGGCGGTTGACGCTTTCCCAAGGGTCGTCTTCCGAGGCTGCCTGGGCAACGAACGGAACCAGCATGGCGCTGGCGCACACACAGAAAGAGGCTAGAGGATGGGTCCAGCGCATAAAAAACTCCTTGGGGTTGTACCGGCACGGGCGCCTGGCCCGGCAACAAGCTGGCAAGTATAAGTCGGAAACACCTGACAGGCATATTGCACCAAGCCTGCCGGCAACGATTGAAAGCAAATGTGAGCGATTCACATCAATGTCACCCAACTGTCACCGCCGCGCTCTAGTCTTCCTGCTATTTCAGGGACGCTCACATGCCACACGCCGATGTCTTGCCGCAAAACGCACCCAACCTGACCGCCGTACTGTTCGGGCTCAGTGGATGTCTGGTGGATTTTGGCGCACACACGCACAAATACGGCAGCCACTCTGCCGAACACAGCGAAGCCACGCCCGGCGCCCTCGACAGCCTGCTCAGCCTGCAGCGCCAGCAAATCCCCTGCGCCTGGCTCGATGAATTGTCCCCTGCTCTCAGCCAGTCCCTGGCCGCGACGTTGCCGGACTGGATCAAATCTTCGCAACACGGCGCAACAATTCAACCTTGGCCGGCACCGAATGCCTGCTGGCAGGCGCTGATGGCATTGAACGTTGAACGACTGGATGGTTGCGTGCTGGTCAGCGGCGAACCGCGTTTGCTGCAATCGGGATTGAACGCCGGACTGTGGACCATTGGACTGGCGTCCTGCGGCTCGCTGTGCGGGCTCTCGCCCGAGCAATGGCAGGCGTTGCCGCCCCAGGACCGGGATATCAAGCGCGGCAAGGCCACCATGCAGCTGTTCGGCCTTGGCGTGCATTCGGTAATCGATCACCTGGGCGAGCTCGACACTTGCCTGGCGGACATCAGCCTGCGTCGGCTCAAGGGCGAAAAGCCCTGATCGAGATCATGCAGGTTGCCCGGGAGTGGATTAATCTTAGGAAAGCCATAGATCTTTGGCGTGCCGCCACGGTCTATGCCAGTGCCTATAGAGAAAAGGAACGACGCCATGCCCGCCCGCGAACTGCAAGAACAGCTCAATGCCCTGCGCGAGCAACTGGAACAGAATCCTCCGCTGTCCGAAGCCGAGCGCGAGAATCTGCACGAACTGATGCAACAGATCGAACTCAAGATCGAGCTCGAAAACCAGACCCACGACACCAGCCTCGCCGATGGCGTCAACCTCGCCGTCGAGCGCTTCGAACTCGAACACCCGACACTCGCCGGCACCCTGCGCAACATCGCCCAGGCGTTGGGCAATATGGGTATCTGACTTCATGGGACATAAAAAGCCCCGCTGACGATGGCGGGGCTTTTTTTGCTTGAAATGCAACCCCTTGTGGGAGCGGGCTTGCTCGCGAATGCGGTCGTTCAGCCGACATTTTTGTTGGATGTGCCGCCGTCTTCGCGAGCAAGCCCGCTCCCACATTGGATCTTCATTGACGAACCAGGCGATGGTTCGGCAACTGCACTTCTTCCGTACTGCGATACGGGTTGATATCCAGCCCGCCGCGGCGCACATAGCGCGCATACACCGTCAATTTCTCCGGCTTCAGCAAGCGCTGCAGATCGAGGAAGATCCGCTCCACGCACTGCTCATGGAAATCCGAATGCTGGCGGAAGCTGACGATGTACTCCAGCAGGCTGGCGTGATCGAGCGCCGAACCGCGGTACTCCACCACCACGCTGCCCCAGTCCGGCTGGCTGGTCACCGGGCAGTTGGACTTGAGCAAATGGCTGTGCACGCTCTCCTCGACAACCCGCGATGAATCGCAACGCAGCAGCTCCGGACGCGGATGCTCATAGTTGCTCACGCTGATATCCAGATCATCGACGCACACGCCCGGCAAGGCCACGACGCCCTCGGCCTCGACGTCCTTCAGACTGCGCACGCGCACACCGACCGGTTTGCCGGCACCGGCCGACAGATCCTTGACCAGCGTCGCCTCAAGGGTCGCGGTGTCGGCAAATGGCGTCTGGTTCAGAGAGTTGAGGTACAGCTTGAACGACTTGGATTCGATGATGTTCGGCGAATCGGCCGGAATGCTGAACTCGCCGATCGCCACCACCGGCTTGCCCGATGGCAGCAGCCAGGACAGTTCGAAGCAGTTCCAGAAATCCACGCCCTTATACGGCAGCGTGTCAGCCGTCAGGCCCAGTTCGGCCCACTTGGCGGTACGCGGGATCGGGAACAGCAGGGACGGCGTGTAAGTGGCGATGTATTCGCTGGATTTGCCCAGCGGCGAGTGTTCGGCTGCGGGATGCATGGCGGAAACCTGACTGAAGAATCAGCGGATTCTATCAGCCTTTGCTTCCGCCTTTGAGTGCTTACTGACTGACTGTCAGTTTGCCGACCATGCCCGCCTGGTAATGGCCGGGGATGTTGCAGGCAAATTCCAGGTTGGTGGCCTTGCTGAAGGTCCAGGTCAGTTCGGCCGTTTTGCCCGGCTCCACCAGCACGCTGTTGGGATCGTCGTGCTTCATGCCGTGCCCCATCGCTGCGTGATCCATGCCCGCCATGGAGCCGTGATCCATGTCCTTGATCCCCGTCGGCGTCAGCATCCCGCTTTGCTGCATCTTGAGCATTTCCTGCTGGTGGCTGGCGTGCATCGCCGCGTCGCCAAGGTTGAACTCGTGCAGCAACTGGCCCTTGTTCACCAGCACAAAACGCACGGTCTCCCCGGCCTTGACCTCGATGGCCTTGGGGGTGAACGACATATCGCCCATCACCACTTCGACACTGCGGGTCGCCTTAGCCGCCGGCGCTGGCTGGCCGAAGTCGTAGCTATGGCCGGGCGCGGCCCAAACCTGCGAACTCAAGGCCAGTACACAGGTCGCCAGCAGCATGGATTTACGCAAAAACATGGTCGTACTCCAACTCGATAAGGTTCAGCCTGTGGAAAACTCTAAACTGTCGGCGCTGCCCGTAACCTGACAGGCAGATTACAACTTTGTCAGGTTGGCCTGCACCGTCGCCAGCCACGGTATAACGCATTCGTTCCATTTAGCCCGAGTCGCCCATGAAACTGCTGATCGTCGAAGACCAACCGAAAACCGGCCACTACCTGCGTCAGGGCCTGGCCGAAGCCGGTTTCAATACTGAGCTTGTGGCCGACGGTAGTACCGGCCAGCAATTGGCGTTGAGCGGCGATTATGCGTTGTTGATTCTCGACGTGATGCTGCCGGGTCGCGACGGCTGGCAGATTCTGCAAGCGGTGCGCGGCGCGGGCCTGGATACGCCGGTGCTGTTCCTGACCGCACGGGATGCCGTGGAAGACCGGGTTCATGGCCTGGAACTGGGCGCCGACGATTACCTGGTCAAGCCCTTCGCCTTCTCCGAACTATTGGCCCGGGTGCGCAGCCTGTTGCGTCGTGGCAGCGCGATGCCCCAGGAAACCAGCCTGCAACTGGCCGACCTGCGCCTGGACCTGATCCGCCGCCGCGTGGAGCGCAGCGGCCAACGCATCGACCTGACCGCCAAGGAATTCGCCCTGCTGGAGATGCTCCTGCGCCGCCAGGGCGAAGTGCTGCCCAAATCGCTGATCGCCTCCCAGGTCTGGGACATGAATTTTGACAGCGACACCAACGTCATCGAAGTGGCGATCCGCCGTTTGCGCCTGAAAATCGACGATGACTTCCCCAACAAACTGATCCACACCGTGCGCGGCATGGGTTATGTGCTCGAAGAGCGCAGCGCCTGATGCCGCGGCTTTCGTTAAGCAGCCGCCTGGCCCTGCTGTTCGCCGCATGCACGGCCGTGGTGTCGCTGTTCGCCGGGGTGCTGTTCAGCCGCGCCAGCGAGGCGCACTTCATCGAACTTGACCAGCAATTGCTCGAGGGCCAGTTGATCGGCCTGCGCCGGGCGTTGCACGACCTTCAATCGAGCGACAGTGAAGTCAGGCTGAACGATGAAATGAGCCGCCAGGCCGAGCTGTCGCTGCGCATCAGTGGCAGCGACGGCAAGCGTTGGTATGACAGCTCGGCGAACTTGCCTTCGATGCTGCCGCAAACTGCCGGATTGTCGACGATCAACAGCGCAGGCACCGACTACCGAGTGCTCAATGCGCCGCTGTTTCCCGAGAAGGCCGATTCGCCGCAATTGACCCTGCTGCTGGACATCACCCACCACCAGCATTTCCTGCAGCGCATGCAGCGCTTGATCTGGCTGACGGTCGGCCTGTCGGCCCTGGCCACCGCGCTACTCGGTGCCTGGGCAGCGCGCAGCGGCTTGCGTCCGCTGCGGCGCATCAGCGCCGTCGCCAAGGGAGTGTCGGCACAATCGCTCAACGCCCGCCTGCCCGAAGAAAACATGCCGCCGGAAGTGGCGGAAATGGCTCGCCACTTCAACGCCATGCTCGGACGCCTTGACGATTCCTTCCAGCGGCTGTCGGCGTTCTCCGCGGACATTGCCCATGAACTGCGCACACCGCTGTCGAACCTGCTGACCCACACCCAGGTCACCCTCACCCGCCCGCGCCCCATCGAAGACTATCGCGAAGCGCTGCACAGCAACCTGGAAGAACTGCAATGGATGGCGCAACTGGTCAACGACATGCTGTATCTGGCGAAAGCCGATCACGGCTTGCTCGCGCCCAAGCGTGAAACGCTGGACCTGGCGGAGGAAGTGGATGTGTTGCTGGAGTTCTTTGCGCCTTTGGCCGAGGACGCGCGGGTGACGCTGGGCCGCGAGGGCAGCGCGCGCATCGAGGGTGATCGGGGGATGTTGCGTCGAGCGCTTTCGAATTTGCTGGATAACGCGTTGCGCTTTACTCCGGCGGATGGGGAGATTTGGATACGTATCGATGATCGGACCGAGGGTTTGCGTCTGACGGTGGCGAACAGTGGCGAGGGGATTTCCGGGGAGTTGCTGCCGCGTTTGTTTGATCGCTTCTACCGGGCGGATCCGGCGCGTCATGAGGGCAGCAGTGAGCATGCGGGGTTGGGGTTGGCGATTACCCAGTCCATTGTGCGGGCGCATGGGGGGCAGATTGGGTGTGAATCAGGGGATGGGTGGACCAGGTTTGTGATCGAGTTGCCAAGGGGGGATTGAGGCAAGCAACACCGGCCCTTTCGCGGGCAAGCCTCGCTCCTACAGTGTTTTGCGTGAGTGCTGTAGGAGCGAGGCTTGCCCGCGAAGGCGATTTCAGAGATTACGAATACCGCAACGCATGCGCAGGCTCAACCTTCGCCGCCCGCCACGCCGGATAAACCGTGGCCAAAAAGCTCATCACAAACCCCGCCGTGCAGATCAACGCCACATCCCCACCCTGCAACTCGGAAGGCAGGTTGCTGACGAAATACACATCGGAACTGAAGATGTGCTGGCCGGTAACCCGCTCGACCCAACCCACCATCTCGCTGACGTTCAACGCCGCAATCACCCCGAGGATGCCGCCGATCAGCGTGCCAACGATCCCGATCACCGTGCCCTGAACCATGAAGATCGCCATGATCTGCCGTGGTGTGGCGCCGATGGTGCGCAGGATCGCGATGTCCGCGCCCTTGTCGTTCACCACCATGATCAGAGTCGCGATGATGTTGAACGCCGCTACAGCGACGATCAGCAGCAACAACAGACCGATCATGGTCTTTTCCATTTTCATCGCGCTGAACAGGCTGCCCTGGGTGTGGGTCCAGTCGTCAGCCTTGTACGCCTCGCCCAGGCCCGTGGCGATGGCGCTCGAGACCTGAGGCGCCGCGTACAGGTCCTTCACCGCCAGGCGCACGCTCTGCACCTGATTCGGCTCCCAGTGCTGCATCTGCGCGGCGTCCGCGACATGGATCAGCGCCATAGAACCGTCCAGCTCGGCACCGACCTTGAACACGCCGACCACATTCAAGCGCTGCATGCGCGGAGTGATGCCGCCCGGCGCGGTGCTGACTTCCGGCACGATCAGAGTGATCTTGTCGCCGACGTTCAGGCGGAAGCGGCGCGCGGTGATCTCGCCGATCACCACACCGAATTCACCCGGCTTCAAGGCATCCAGACGCCCCTGAACGATGTGCTTGGCAACGATGGACACCTGACCTTCCAGCGCCGGATCGACGCCGCTGACCTGGATCGGCTGCATCGTGCCCTTGTAGGAGAGCATGCCTTCCATTTCGGTGAACGGTACGGCCGCCGTAACTTCCGGATTTTTCATCGCGGCCGCCGCGACCGGTTGCCAATCGTCAATCGGGTTGACTCCAACGATGGTCGCGTGGGGCACCATGCCGAGGATGCGCGAGCTCATTTCGCGCTGGAAGCCGTTCATCACCGACAACACCACGATCATCGCCAGCACGCCCAGGGCGAGGCCGATCATCGAGGTCATCGAGATAAAGGAGACAAAGCGATTGCGGCGCTTGGCGCGGGTATAGCGCGTGCCGATAAAGATCGATAACGGTCTGAACATTCGCTGGGGCACCGTATAAAAACAAAAAGACCCGACGCACTGTTCAGTCACGTCGGGTTTCGACCAGTCAGATAGGCGTCAGGCGACCTTCCTGCAAATGCAGGACGCGGTCCATCTGGCGAGCCAGGTTCATGTCGTGGGTCACGACCAGGAACGCCGTGCGCATCGAGGTGCTGAGTTCCAGCATCAACTCCTGAATGCCTTCGGCCGTGTGCAGATCGAGGTTGCCGGTCGGCTCGTCGAGCATTACCAGGCCAGGCTTGTTCACCAGCGCACGGGCGATGGCCACGCGCTGGCGTTCGCCACCGGACAACTCAGCCGGCTTGTGCTCCAGGCGATGGCCCAGCCCTACCCGCTCCAGCAACGCGGTGGCCCGCTGGCGCGCTTCCGGGATCGCGGTCTTGCCGATCAGCAGCGGCATGCAGACGTTTTCCAGCGCGGTGAACTCGGGCAGCAAGTGGTGGAACTGGTAGACGAAGCCCAGCGCACGGTTACGCAGCAGGCCGCGCTTCTTCTCGCTCAGGGCCGACAGTTCTTCACCGTCGAGCCAGACGCTGCCCTGGGTTGGCGTGTCGAGGCCGCCGAGCAGGTTGAGCAAGGTACTTTTGCCCGAGCCCGACTTGCCGATGATCGCCACGCGCTCGCCCGGGTGCAGCTCCAGCTGCAGACCGGCCAGCACTTCCACCGACTCCGGGCCTTCCTCGTAGGACTTGCCCAGGTTGCGGCAGCTCAGGATTGCTTTATCACTCATGCGCGACTCACTCATAACGTAGCGCCTCCGCCGGCTGGGTGCGCGCGGCACGCCAGGCTGGATACAGGGTGGCGAGGAAACTCAGGACCAACGCCGCGGAGCAGACCATGATCACGTCCTGGCTCTGCACCTGCGACGGCAGGTAATCGATGAAGTACACATCGGCGTTGAGGAACTTGTGACCGATCAGGCCTTCGAGCGCCGAGATCGCGGCGCTGACATTCAGCGCGGCGAAGATCCCGAGCACCGCGCCGATGGCGGTACCGACCACGCCGATCACCGTACCCTGGACCATGAACGTGCGCATGATGGTCCCAGGCGTGGCGCCGAGGGTACGCAGGATCGCGATGTCGCTCTTCTTGTCATTGACCACCATCACCAGCGTGGAAATGATGTTGAACGCGGCGACAGCGACTATCAGCAGCAACAGCAGGCCGATCATGGCTTTTTCCATGCGGATCGCCTGATACAGGTTGCCGTGGGTGCGGGTCCAGTCCCGGGCGTAGTAATGATCTTCGCCCAGTTCACGGGCGATGTTCCACGCGGTGCGCGGTGCCTGGAACAGATCGTCGAACTTCAGGCGAATGCCCTGGACCTGATCCGGCTTCCAGCGATGCAGGCGAGCCAGATCCTGAAGATTGGTGATGCCCAGGTAGCCGTCGATTTCACCGGCGCCGACATGGAAGATGCCGACCACAGTGAATCGCTTCATGCGCGGGAACATCCCGGCCGGGGTCACGGTGACTTCCGGCGCGACGAAGGTCAGCTTGTCGCCGATGGCCGCACCGAGCTTGGCCGCCGCCTTGTCGCCGATGACGATACCGAACTCGCCGGGCTTGAGGTCGTCGAGTTTGCCCTGCTGCATGAAGTTATCGATGATCGAAACCTGACGCTCCAGCGCCGGGTCGATGGCGTTGAGCAGGACCTTGGAAACCTTGCCGTTGTTGGTCAGCAAACCCTGCATCTGCGTAAACGGCGCCACGGCCGTGACCTGCGGGTTCTGCTTGACCTTGGTGGCCAGGCCTTGCCAGTCGCTGATCGGCTCGGCGGACTCGATGGTCGCGTGGGGCACCATGCCCAGCACACGGGTACGCATCTCATGATCGAAGCCGTTCATCACCGATAGCACCACGATCATCACGACCACGCCCAGGGCGAGCCCGATCATCGAAGTCAGGGAAATGAATGACACGAAGTGATTGCGACGCTTTGCACGGGTGTAACGCGTGCCGATAAATACGAAGAGAGGTCTGAACATGTCGGGGCTTGTTCGGAGGGAAAAGGAACGTCCTTGTGGCGGGGGTCGATAACCAGCTTTACACTCAGACCACCGCCGCTACCATGGGTTCGCCATGTCGACATTAGATGAAGAAGATCGCCGCGAATACTACCGTATCGAGGACATGATCGCACTGGAAATTCGGCCCCTGTCCGCCGCCGAGGCCGCAGGCCAGGAAGTGTTGCAGGATGCTTCCCCACTCTTCAATCTGCTCAGCGAATTGCACCTGAGCGAATTCGAGTCGCAACATCTGTTGCGCCAGATCAGCGAACGCGACCGCAATCTCGCTGCCTTTCTCAAATCCCAGAACAAACGCATCGATCTGCTCAGCCAGGTGATCGCCATCACCGTGCTTGGCCAGATCGGCGAGCCGCAGCCGGTGGTCATTTCCGAAGGCGGCCTCGAGTTCCGGCACCCTACCCCGATTGCAGCCGACTCACTCCTGTCGGTCAAGCTGGTGCTGATGCCCCAGGCCCTTGGCCTGTTGCTGCGCGCCCGCGTCATCCACTGCGACCGCAAGGGCGAGAGCTACGACGTCGGCACCGAGTTCGAACACCTGACCGACGCCCAGCGCCAACTGCTCGCCCGTCACATCTTGCAAAAGCAGGCCCAGGAACGACGTCTGGCCCGCGAACAACTCGACTCAGGCATTTAAATTAAGGAAGAACCGTGACCCTCATCTACGGCCATCGCGGCGCCAAGGGCGAAGCACCGGAAAACACCCTGACCAGCTTTCAGGAATGTCTCAAGCACGGCGTACGCCGCTGCGAACTGGACCTGCACCTGTCCATGGATGGCGAGCTGATGGTCATCCACGACCCGACGCTCAAGCGCACCACCGACCGACGCGGCAAGGTGGTGGAGCACACTGCGGCGGAGCTCAAGACCTACGACGCGCGCAAGGGCGGCCCGGGCTGGATCAAGCCCTGCCCGATTCCGACGCTGGAAGAACTGTTCGAAAAATGCGATTTCGAGCACTGGCAACTGGAGGTCAAGAGCGCTTCACGCACCCGCGCGGCGACCACTGTGCTGGCGATTCGTGAAATGGCGCAGCGTCACGGCCTGCTGGACAAGGTGACCATCACCTCGAGTTCACGGGAGGTATTGAAAGCCGCACTGGATCTGGTGCCGGATGTGTCTCGCGGACTGGTAGCCGAATACGCCTGGCTCGACCCGTTGAAGGTCGCGGCAAGCTATGGCTGCGAGATTCTGGCGCTGAACTGGACCCTGTGTACGCCGGAACGCCTGCAGAAGGCGCAGCGTCAGGGGCTGCATGTGTCGGTGTGGACCGTCAACGAGCCTGCGCTGATGCGCAGACTCGCCGACTTCGGCGTTGACAGCCTGATTACAGACTTTCCCGGTTTGGCCACTGCCACCCTCGAGAATTGCTGAAATCGGTCTCCCCGGCCGGCTCAGGCCACCGGCCGGAGCCGCTCAAAAAAGCCGGTTGAGGCCGTCGTATGCCGCTACCCGGTAGGCTTCGGCCATGGTCGGGTAGTTGAACGTCGTGTTGACGAAATACTTCAGGGTGTTGAGCTCGCCCGGCTGGTTCATGATCGCCTGGCCGATGTGCACGATCTCCGAAGCCTGGTAGCCGAAGCAGTGCACGCCCAGCACTTCCAGAGTTTCGCGGTGGAACAGGATCTTCAGCATGCCTTGCGGCTCGCCGGCGATCTGCGCGCGCGCCATGCTCTTGAAGAAGGCCTTGCCCACTTCGTACGGCACCTTCGCCTGGGTCAGTTCCTGCTCGTTCTTGCCGATCGAGCTGATCTCCGGAATGGTGTAGATGCCGGTCGGCACGTCATTCACGAAACGCCAGCTGCCGTTGTCGACAATGCTGCCAGCGGCCGAACGGCCCTGGTCGTGGGCGGCACTGGCCAGGCTCGGCCAGCCGATCACATCTCCCGCGCCGTAAATGTTCTGGATGCCGGTACGGTAGTTTTCGTCGACTTCGATCTGGCCACGGCTGTTGACCTTCACGCCGATGTTTTCCAGACCCAGCTGATCGGTGTTGCCGGTACGGCCGTTACACCAGAGCAAGGCGTCGGCCTTGATCTTCTTGCCGGACTTGAGGTGCAGGATCACGCCGTTGTCCACGCCTTCGACGCGGTCGTACTCTTCGTTGTGGCGAACGGTGATGTTGTTGTTGCTGAAGTGGTAGCTCAGCGCCTGGGAAATTTCCGAGTCGAGGAAGCTCAGCAACTGACCACGGTTGTCCACCAGCTCGACCAGAACCCCCAGACCGCTGAAGATCGAGGCGTATTCGCAACCGATCACACCGGCGCCGTAGACGATCAGTTTGCGCGGGGTGTGGCCCAGGCTGAGGATGGTGTCGCTATCGTAGATACGCGGGTGGTGGAAATCGATGTCGGCCGGGCGATACGGGCGCGAGCCGGTGGCGATGATGATGTGCTTGGCCACCAGTTTCTCGACCACGCCGTTGGCGCAGACCACTTCGATGGTTTGCTCGTCGGCGAAGCTGCCGGTCCCGAAGAACACGTCGACGCGGTTACGGGCGTAGTAGCCGGTACGCGAGGCGACTTGTTTGGAGATGACTTTCTCGGCGCTTTTGAGCACGTCCGGGAACGAGAACCAGCGCGGCTCACCAATGGCCCGGAACATCGGGTTGGTGTTGAACTGCATGATCTGCCGGACCGAGTGACGCAGGGCCTTGGACGGGATGGTACCCAGGTGGGTGCAGTTGCCGCCGACCTGGCGACGGCTATCGACCATCGCCACCTTGCGCCCTGCCTTGGCGGCGTTCATTGCCGCGCCTTCTCCCGCCGGACCGGAACCCAGCACCACCACGTCGTAGTTGTAGACAGCCATGCGTACTCCTCAGAACAGGCCGCGGCGCCATCGGCACCTGCGGCTAAATCACGCCAGTCAGTGGCGTGAAGGAACAATTTGGGGCCAATACAGAACCCGGACACAGTCTATAGAAGCGTCATCGCCGCGCACATTAACCCTTGGTCGCGTCGTAGGCTAGTTTTGCCTGCACGACAACGCCAGCCTTCGATGCTCGAATCGCCGCAATCACTCGGTTTTGCCGCCGGCGAGGCGCTCGAAAGCGTGACTGGTTCGTGTGACGAATCCTGTATCGGCACGAATCACAAAAAATGCGCCGATATCGTGTTTTTCCGCGTAATCCCAACCGCGCTCCGGGCCGAGAATCAGCAACAGCGTCGACAGGCCATCGGCCAACATCGCTGAAGGATGAATCACCGTGACGGACGCCAGGGTGTGCGAGACCGGCGCACCGGTGCGGGCATCGAAGGTATGGGAATAACGCTGGCCGTCCTGCTTGAAGTAGTTGCGGTAATCGCCTGAGGTGGACAGCCCGAAGCCGTCGATGGCGACAATGCGCTCGGCGACCTGTTGATCGTCGCGTGGTTCTTCCAAAGCAATACGCCACGGCGAGCCGTCGAGTTTTCTGCCTGCGGCCTTGAGTTCGCCGGTAGCTTCGGCCAGGTAATTGTGGATGCCCAGCGCTTCGAGCCTGGCCGCGATCAGGTCCACCGCGTAGCCGGCGGCGATGCTGTTGAAATCGACTTCGACGGCGGCGTCCTTGCACAGCTGATCGCCTTCGATGCGCAGATGACCGTGGCCGACGCGCTGCCGGGTTTCGGACAGCGCCTGCGCTGTGGGGACTTTTTCTTCGCGAGCCTGGGGACCGAAACCCCAGAGATTGAGCAGCGGCTCCACCGTCAGATCAAACGAGCCGTCGCTCTGCACCGACAGCTGCTCGCCGACGCGGATCAGTTCGAGGACTGATGCGGGCATCTGCTGACAACGGTTGGCGGGTAGCTGGTTGAAGCGTTCGATATCGGAGTCGCTGCGATAGGTCGAGAGTTGGCGGTCGACATCGGCCAGGATCTTTTCCACTTCGGACTGAACCAATGCGGGTTTGGGCAGACCGGCGTGACGCACGTACTTGATCGAATAGGTGCTGCCCATGGTCGGGCCGCCGAAGCTTTCCATGGCGTCGTCGTTGCCGCAGGCGGACAACGCGCCCGCAAGCACCAGAAGAATACCCCATCGCCCCATCAACGAATCCCCTCCTGACACACCACCAAAGCCAGCCATTATGCAATACAACTGTGGGAGCGGGCTTGCTCGCGAAAGCGGTGTGTCAGTCAGGAGTGATGTTGACTGGCACACCGCATTCGCGAGCAAGTCGAATCGTCGCACCGCCGCTCCCACATTTTAGAATGCATGAACTCCACAAACAAAAACGCCCCGAACAAGTCGGGGCGTTTTCATTCAGCAACTGAAGCTTAGCGCGGGAACGACGGCGGGTTCACACCAGCCATGTCTTCCATCACGCGAACCACCTGGCAGCTGTAACCGAATTCGTTGTCGTACCAGACGTACAGAACGACGCGGTTATCCTGGGTGATGGTTGCTTCGGCATCCACGACGCCAGCGTGGCGCGAGCCAACGAAGTCGGTGGAAACCACTTCCTGGGAGCTGACGTAGTCGATCTGCTTGTGCAGATCCGAGTGCATGGCCATCTGGCGCAGGTACTCGTTGATTTCGTCGCGGGTGGTGGCCTTTTCCAGGTTCAGGTTCAGGATGGCCATCGACACGTTCGGCGTAGGTACGCGAATCGCGTTGCCGGTCAGCTTGCCCTTGAGCACTGGCAACGCCTTGGCGGCTGCGGTGGCAGCACCGGTCTCGGTGATAACCATGTTCAGCGGCGCGGCGCGGCCACGACGGCTGCCCTTGTGGAAGTTGTCGATCAGGTTCTGGTCGTTGGTGAACGAGTGAACGGTTTCGACGTGACCGTTGACGATGCCGTATTGATCGTTGACTGCCTTGAGCACCGGCACGATGGCGTTGGTGGTGCAGGAAGCGGCCGAGATGATCTTGTCGTCAGGGGTGATTTCGCCATGGTTGATGCCGTGAACGATGTTCTTCAGCGCGCCCTTGCCAGGTGCGGTGAGGATCACGCGGGCAGCGCCCGGGCAGGCCAGGTGCTGGCCCAGGCCGTCGGCGTCACGCCATACACCGGTGTTGTCGACGATCAGAGCGTTTTCGATGCCGTACTGGGTGTAGTCGACTTCGGCCGGGCTCTTGGCGTAGATCACCTGGATCAGGTTGCCGTTGGCGGTGATGGTGTTGTTGGCTTCATCGATGGTGATGGTGCCATCGAACGGACCATGGACCGAGTCGCGGCGCAGCAGGCTGGCACGCTTGACCAGGTCGTTCTCGGAACCCTTGCGGACAACGATGGCGCGCAGACGCAGGCCGTCGCCACCACCGGTTTTCTCGATCAGGATGCGCGCCAGCAGACGGCCGATACGACCGAAGCCGTAAAGGACAACGTCGGTGCCTTTGCGAGCGGAGGCGTTCTGCTGACCAACGACGTCGGCCAGTTCTTCACGGACGAACTGCTCGGCAGTGCGGCCATTGCCTTCGGACTTGAATTTGGAGGCCAGCTTGCCCAGGTCTACCGAAGCGGCGCCGAGCTTGAGCTCGCTCATCGCCTTGAGCAGCGGGAATGTTTCGTGGACGGACAGTTCGGTGTCGTCGGACTGACGGTGACGAGCAAAGCGGTGAGCTTTGAGAATCGCGATGACTGAACGGTTGATCAGGCTGCGGCCATAGATCGAGCTCACCACGTTGTTGTTGCGGTAGAGCTGACCGATAAGCGGAATCATCGCTTCTGCGAGTGCTTCACGGTCGATCCATTCACCAAGACACTGGTCGGGCTTCTGAGTCACGGGAACCTTCCACATGTAGGGGCAGAAAAAAGGGGCTACATTATGCCGCCGAGTGCAACGCGTAGCAATGCGCGCTTGTCGTACAGCCCGTAACATTTTTCCGTTCAAAAAAATCACGCCACGCTGAAACCCAGTAAAACCGGGCCTTTCAGCATCGTCAATTTTTTGGGAACAGCGCAGCCTTGTCCGTAACCATCCGTAACACCCGTTGTTTTTGCCACTACATAATCAACGATTTTCAGCAAAAAACCACCCGATTTTGTCATTACCACTACATTTCGCCCCAGCCGCGTAATAGACACATCAGCAACTGACAGCCGGCATCACAGACCGCTACAATTACCGACTTTGTCGCAACGCTTGGAGCTCAACCTTCCGTGCCCGTTCTGCGTCTACCGCATCTTCCTGCCGAGGCAGGTAAACAGCATTGGGGCAACCTGCCCGGTGCCTCCTTGAGCCTTGCCATCGCCGAGGCCGCCAGCGCTGCGAAGCGCTTTACCCTGCTGCTGACCGCCGATAGCCAGAGTGCCGAACGGCTGGAGCAGGAGCTGGGCTTCTTCGCCCCGGATTTGCCCGTGCTGCATTTCCCCGACTGGGAAACCCTGCCCTACGATCTGTTCTCGCCGCACCAGGACATCATTTCCCAGCGCATTGCCAGCCTGTATCGCCTGCCGGAATTGTCCCACGGTGTACTGGTGGTGCCGATCACCACCGCCCTACACCGCCTGGCGCCGACCAAGTTCATGCTCGGCAGCAGCCTGGTGCTGGATGTCGGCCAGAAGCTCGACGTCGAGCAGATGCGCACCCGGCTTGAAGCCACCGGTTACCGTTATGTCGATACCGTGTACGAGCACGGCGAATTCACGGTGCGCGGCTCGCTGATCGACCTGTTCCCGATGGGCAGCAAGCTGCCTTATCGCATCGACCTGTTCGACGACGAAATCGAAACCCTGCGCACCTTCGATCCGGAGAACCAGCGTTCCATCGACAAGGTCGATTCGGTCAAGCTGCTGCCGGCCAAGGAATTCCCACTGCAGAAAGAAGCCGTGACCCGCTTCAAGGCGCGGTTCCGCGAGCGCTTCGACGTCGACTTCCGACGCTGCCCGATCTTCCAGGACTTGAGCAGCGGGATTACCCCCGCCGGCATCGAGTACTACCTGCCGCTGTTCTTCGAGGAAACCTCGACCCTGTTCGATTACCTGCCCCAGGACACCCAGGTGTTCTCGTTGCCGGGCATCGAGCAGGCGGCGGAAAACTTCTGGAACGACGTGCGCAACCGCTACGAAGAACGGCGCGTCGACCCGTCCCGTCCTTTATTGCCGCCCGCCGAGTTGTTCCTGCCGGTGGAAGACTGCTTTGCGCGTCTCAAGAGCTGGCCGCGAGTGGTGGCCAGCCAGCAGGATGTGGAAACCGGTGGTGGCCGCGAACGCTTCCCGGCACGGGAACTGCCGAACCTGGCCATCGAAGCCAAGGCCACCCAGCCGCTGGCGGCCCTGTCGGAATTCCTCGACCAGTTTCCCGGACGCGTGCTGTTCACCGCCGAGTCTGCGGGCCGTCGCGAAGTGCTGCTGGAACTGCTCGAGCGCCTGAAGCTGCGACCGAAGACCGTCGACAGCTGGCCGGACTTTGTCACCGGCAAGGATCGCCTGGCGATCACCATCGCACCGCTGGATGAAGGTTTGCTGCTGGACGATCCCGCCCTGGCGTTGGTCGCCGAGAGCCCGTTGTTCGGCCAGCGCGTGATGCAGCGCCGTCGCCGCGAAAAACGCGCCGACGCCAACAACGACGCCGTGATCAAGAACCTCACCGAGCTGCGTGAAAACGCGCCGGTGGTGCATATCGATCACGGCGTCGGTCGTTACCTGGGCCTGGCGACGCTGGAAATCGACAATCAGACCGCCGAATTTCTTGCGCTGGAATACGCCGAGGGCGCCAAGCTCTACGTGCCGGTGGCCAACCTGCACCTGATCGCGCGTTACACCGGCAGCGACGACGCCCTGGCGCCGTTGCATCGCCTGGGCTCCGAGACCTGGCAGAAAGCCAAGCGCAAGGCCGCCGAACAGGTGCGCGACGTGGCCGCCGAACTGCTGGACATCTATGCCCGCCGCGCGGCCCGCGAAGGTCATGCCTTCACCGACCCGAAAGCCGATTACGCCACCTTCAGCGCCGGCTTCCCGTTCGAAGAAACCCCCGACCAGCAAACCGCCATCGAAGCCGTGCGCGAAGACATGCTCGCGCCGAAACCGATGGACCGGCTGGTCTGCGGCGACGTCGGCTTCGGCAAGACCGAGGTGGCGATGCGCGCGGCGTTCATCGCCGTCCACGGCGGCCGGCAAGTGGCGATTCTGGTGCCCACCACCCTACTCGCCCAGCAGCACTACAACAGCTTCCGCGACCGCTTCGCCGACTGGCCGGTGACCGTGGAAGTGATGAGCCGCTTCAAGTCAGCCAAGGAAGTGAATGCCGCAGTGGCCGATCTGGCCGAAGGCAAGATCGACATCGTCATCGGCACCCACAAGCTGCTGCAGGACGATGTGAAAATCAAAAACCTGGGGCTGGTGATCATCGACGAAGAGCACCGCTTCGGTGTGCGTCAGAAAGAACAGCTCAAGGCCCTGCGCAGCGAAGTCGACATCCTCACCCTGACCGCCACGCCGATTCCGCGCACGCTGAACATGGCGGTGTCGGGCATGCGCGACCTGTCGATCATCGCCACGCCGCCGGCCCGTCGCCTGTCCGTGCGTACTTTCGTGATGGAACAGAACAAGAGCACGGTCAAGGAAGCGCTGCTGCGTGAATTGCTGCGTGGTGGCCAGGTCTACTACCTGCACAACGACGTGAAAACCATCGAGAAGTGCGCCGCCGACCTCGCCGAACTGGTGCCGGAAGCGCGGATCGGCATCGGTCACGGGCAGATGCGCGAGCGCGAACTCGAACAGGTGATGAGCGACTTCTACCACAAGCGCTTCAATGTGCTGATAGCCTCGACCATCATCGAGACCGGCATCGACGTGCCGAGCGCCAACACCATCATCATCGAGCGCGCCGACAAGTTCGGCCTGGCTCAGCTGCACCAGTTGCGCGGCCGGGTCGGACGCAGTCACCACCAGGCCTACGCCTACCTGCTGACGCCGCCGCGCCAGCAAATCACCCCGGACGCGGAAAAGCGCCTGGAGGCGATCGCCAACACCCAGGACCTCGGCGCAGGCTTCGTGCTCGCGACCAACGACCTGGAAATCCGCGGCGCCGGCGAGCTGCTTGGCGATGGCCAGAGCGGACAGATCCAGGCCGTCGGCTTCACCCTGTACATGGAAATGCTCGAACGCGCCGTCAAGGCGATCCGCAAGGGCGAGCAACCGAATCTCGACCAGCCGCTGGGCGGCGGTCCGGAAGTCAACCTGCGAGTTCCGGCGTTGATTCCCGAGGACTACTTGCCGGACGTGCACGCCCGCCTGATTCTGTACAAGCGCATCGCTTCGGCCACCGACGAGGAAGGCCTCAAGGATCTGCAAGTGGAGATGATCGACCGATTCGGCCTGCTGCCGGAGCCGACCAAGAATCTGATGCGCATCACCGCCCTGAAATTGCAGGCCGAAGTGCTGGGCATCAAGAAAGTCGACGGCGGCCCGCAGGGCGGTCGTGTCGAGTTCGCGGCGCAGACGCCGGTCGATCCGCTGACACTGATCAAACTGATCCAGAGCCAGCCAAAACGCTACAAATTCGAAGGCGCCACGATATTCAAGTTCATGGTTCCGATGGAGCGCCCGGAAGAGCGCTTTAATACGTTAGAGGCGCTGTTCGAGCGCCTCATCCCGAAAACTGCTTGAAGGACGCCGCATGCGCCTGTTTCGCTCGTTGACTGTATTGATGGCATTGGCCGCTCCTTCGGCATTCGCCGATGATCTGTATCAGGTTGAAATGATTCTGGTGCGGCAGAATGCCGTGCCGGCGATCGTCAGCCGCGCCGCGCCGGAAGACTGGGATGCCGGCGCGCAACGCCTCAACCCCGACAGCCTGCGCACCCCGAGCCTGAACGGCGAAGTGGAAAAGCTCACCGCCAGCAATGAATACACGGTGTTGCTGCACAAGGCCTGGCAACAGAACCTTGGCGAGCAAGCCAGCAAGGTGGCGATCAGCGACGGTAAGGAACAATTCGGCCAATTCCCGATCGAGGGCACATTGAGCATCAAACAGGGCCGCTTCACCGACGTCGAAGCCGATTTCTGGGTCAACCAGATCAACAACGACGGCCTGGTCACTGCCAGCGAGCGCCTGAAGACCGACAGCCACACCAAGAACGGGCAGCTGAACTTCCTCGACGCCGGCCATCTGGGCATGCTGATCAAGATCACCTCGCTGACCGCCCCTGCGCCTCGGCCAGTTCCTGAAGAAATTCCGGACTGATTGAGCCCCCTATGTCCGCGACCCTGAGCAAACCCCTGGCACCCTCCTGGGTCAGCCGATTCAAGGAACAGAGCCTGGAGCGCGGCCGACGCTACGCGCTGGAAAACCGCGTCCGGATCGTCGAAGCCGGCGACGCCACCATCGTCGCCGCGTGCGAAGGCTCTGGCGGTAACGTTTACCGTCAGACCATTCGCCTGCGAGAGTCGGCCAAAGGCACTTTGCTGATGATCGACGCCACCTGCTCCTGCCCCGTCCACAGCAACTGCAAACATTGCGCGGCGGTCTTGCTGCAAGTGCAGGAAACCCTCAATTACCCGGCTGCCGCCAAGGACGCCGAACTGCTGGAAAAGCTGCAGGCCGTCCTCGAAAACCGCAGCCCGAAGGCGCCACCACAAGTGCTGGTGGACAACGTGCAGCCGGTGCCGCGCCTGTGGCTGGCGAGCATCGAATTCAGCGCCTTCGAACCGCGCAACGGGCGGATGCAGCGTTACATCCAGCACCGCGCGGCGCTGTCCTTCAGTTATCTGGACGAATACGTCTCCGGGCAGAAAAACTCCGACATCCTGATTCGTCAGGAGACACAGACGCTGCGGATAAAACGTCACCCGGAAGTGGAACAGTCCTACAGGGAACAGCTACGCATTCTCGGCTTCAGGATCGCCACCCGGCAGAGCAAGGCTCTGCCTGAGAGCGCCGGCGAACTGTACGAGATGGTCAACGACAGCGCCTGGCTGACCTTCACCTTGAACGAACTGCCGAAGCTGCGCACCCAAGGCTGGGAGCTGCAGATCAACGAAGACTTCGGTTTCGACCTGACGGCGGTGGACGACTGGTACGCCACGGTCGAGCAGGCGCCGGAGCGCGACTGGTTCGATCTGGAACTGGGCATCATCGTCAATGGCGAACGCCTGAGTTTGCTGCCGATCCTGTTGAACCTGATGCGCTCGCACACGGAGATCCTCAACCCGGAGCGCCTGGCCCGTCGTCGCGATGACGAGCTGATCCTGGTGAACATCCCCAATCGCCCGAACTCCGAGCACGGCCCCCTGCAGGTCGCCCTGCCCTTCGGCCGCTTGAAACCGGTGCTGGCGACCCTCGGCGAGTTCTATCTGCAAGAGCCCGGCGAAACCACACTGCGCCTGAGCCGGGCCGACGCCACGCGCCTGAACTCGCTGGAAGACCTGCCACTGCTCTGGGAAGGCGGCGATCAGATTCGCACCTTTGCCCAGCGCCTGCGGGACATCAAGGACTACACCGCCACGGTGCCGGAAGGCCTGAACGCGACCTTGCGCCCGTATCAGCTGGAAGGCCTGAGCTGGATGCAGTCGCTGCGTCAGCTGGAGGTCGGCGGGATCCTCGCCGACGACATGGGCCTGGGCAAAACCCTGCAAACCCTGGCCCATGTGCTCAGCGAGAAGAACGCCGGACGCCTCGACCGGCCCTGCATGGTGGTGATGCCCACCAGCCTGATCCCCAACTGGCTCGACGAAGCCGCGCATTTCACGCCGCAACTCAAGGTGCTGGCGCTGTACGGTGCCAGTCGCAAGAAGCATTTCGACAACCTTGCCGATTACGACCTGATCCTGACCACCTACGCGCTGCTGCCCAAGGATGTCGAAGCCCTGGCCAAGCAACCGCTGCACGTGCTGGTGCTGGACGAAGCGCAGTACATCAAGAACCCGGGCAGCAAGGCCGCGCAGGCCGCCCGCGAACTCAATGCACGCCAGCGCCTGTGCCTGAGTGGCACGCCGCTGGAAAATCACCTGGGTGAGCTGTGGTCACTGTTTCACTTCCTGCTACCGGGCTGGCTTGGCGATGTGAAGAGCTTCAATCGCGATTACCGGGTGCCGATTGAAAAGCGCACCAGCGAAGTCAGACTTCAGCACCTCAACGGTCGGATCAAACCGTTCCTGTTGCGTCGGACCAAGGAACAGGTCGCCACTGAACTGCCGCCGAAAACAGAAATCATTCACTGGGTCGAGCTCAACGAAGCCCAGCGCGATGTGTACGAAACCATGCGCCTGGCGATGGACAAGAAGGTGCGCGACGAAATCACCCGCAAGGGTGTCGCCCGCAGTCAGATCATCATCCTCGAGGCGCTGCTGAAACTGCGCCAGGTGTGCTGTGACCTGCGCCTGGTCAACGATGCCGCCCTGCCCGCGCGCGGCAGCACTTCGGGCAAGCTCGACAGCCTGATGGAAATGCTTGAGGAGTTGTTTGAAGAAGGCCGGCGAATCCTGCTGTTCTCACAGTTCACCTCGATGCTGTCCTTGATCGAGGACGAGCTGAACAAACGGGGCGTGGCCTACGCCCTGCTGACCGGGCAGACCCGCGACCGTCGTACGCCGGTGAAGGATTTCCAGAGCGGCAAGCGTCAGATCTTTCTGATCAGCCTGAAGGCCGGCGGTGTTGGCTTGAACCTGACCGAAGCCGACACCGTGATCCATTACGACCCGTGGTGGAACCCGGCAACCGAGCACCAGGCCACCGACCGCGCCTATCGAATCGGCCAGGAAAAACCTGTGTTCGTCTACAAGCTGATCGCCCGCGGCACGGTGGAAGAGAAGATTCAGCTACTGCAAAAAGAAAAATCCGACCTAGCGGCCGGTGTTCTGGATGGGCGTCAGGCTGGAGACTGGAAGCTGCAGAGTGATGATATCGAGGCGCTGTTTGCGCCGTTGCCGGATAAGCTCGAAAAGCGCTGAGGCTTGTGGGGCCCGATAGATTGCTTTCGCGGGCAAGCCTCGCTCCTACAGGTTTTGTGTCGATCATGATGTTTGTGATCCACATCAAACCTGTAGGAGCGAGGCTTGCCCGCGAAGAATTCAACTCGGTAATCAGCCGAACTCAGCCCATGAGCACCCGAGCCAGCGTCGACTTCACCTTGCCCATTCCGCCAAGCAGCGCCTGTTCGATCTCGGCCATGGTGATCACCGACGTCGACTTGCCCGCCGCCGGATTCACCACCAGCGCCAGGCAGGCGTAATCCAGCTCCAGCTCACGGGCCAATGCCGCTTCCGGCATTCCGGTCATGCCGACGATGTCGCAACCATCACGCTCCAGACGGGCGATCTCGGCAACGGTTTCCAGCCGCGGGCCCTGGGTGCAGGCGTACACACCCTGCGCGCTGTAACCGACGCCTTCGGCCGTCAGCGCCGCGATCAATTGCTGGCGCAGCGGTTCGCTGTACGGATAGCTGAAATCGATGTGGGTGACCTGCTCCAGGTCATCGGCGAAGTAGGTGTGCTGACGACCGTAGGTGTAGTCGATCAACTGATGAGGCACGCAGAAATGTCCGGTGCCCATCGCCGCATGAATTCCGCCTACGGCATTCACCGCCAGAATCGCCTCGGCGCCTGCCTGTTTCAACGCCCAGAGGTTGGCGCGGTAGTTCACCTGGTGCGGCGGGAAACGGTGCGGATGACCGTGACGGGCAAGGAACAGCACTTCCTTGCCCGCGTACTCGCCGATCTGCACCTCGGCCGACGGCGTGCCGTACGGTGTGTCGACCATCAGGGACTGACGAATACTCAAGCCTTCGAGTTGAGTCAGGCCAGTGCCACCGATAATCGCGTAAACCGTCATGGCAGCCTGTCCTCAGTCAATCAATTGAGCTTCTTTGAGCGAACCAACGGCGGCCAGCCAGCGAGGATCCTGACGGTAGTCGGTGCAGGCATGCGCCTGACCGCGCATCCGCGCGATGCGCGCCGACGGCTTGACCTTCAGGCGTTGCGCGGCGCTCAGCGCCAGCTCCGCGGCAGCGCGATCGTTACACACCAGGCCCATGTCGCAGCCGGCCGTCAGCGCCGCCTCGATGCGGCTGGCGGCATCGCCCACCACATGCGCGCCGGCCATGGACAGGTCGTCGCTGAAGATCACTCCGTCAAATTGCAGCTCGCCGCGCAGGATGTCCTGCAACCAGCGACGGGAGAAGCCGGCGGGTTGCGCATCGACCTGTGGATAAATCACGTGAGCCGGCATGACGGCGGCCAGTTGCTTGCTCAGTTTGGCGAACGGCACCAGATCCTTGGCGCGGATCTCGTCGAGACTACGCTCGTCATTCGGGATCGCCACGTGGGAATCGGCCTCGGCCCAGCCATGACCCGGGAAATGCTTGCCGGTTGCGGCCATGCCGGCGCTGTTCATGCCGCGTATGAAGGCGCCGGCCAGCAGCGCGGCGCGCTCCGGATCACCTTCGAACGAGCGGGTGCCGACCACGGCGCTGCGCTGGTGATCGAGGTCCAGCACCGGGGCGAAGCTCAGGTCCAGGCCGACGGCCAGGACTTCGGTGGCCATGATCCAGCCACATTGCTCGGCCAGGTATTCGGCGTTGGGGTTGTCGGCAATGGCGCGCATGGCCGGCAGACGCACGAAGCCCTGACGCAGGCGCTGGACCCGCCCGCCTTCCTGATCCACGGCCAGCAGCAGATCAGGGCGAATGGCGCGAATTGCCGCGCTCAACTCGCGAACCTGGCGCGGATGCTCGATGTTGCGGGCAAAAATGATCAGGCCGCCCACTTCGGGCTGGCGCAACAATTGGCGATCTTCGGCCGTCAGCCAGGTACCGGCGACGTCCACCATCAACGAGCCTTGCAGGCCAGCAGTCATAGAGATTCCTTGATAACGAAAAATCCGCCTCTCACGGATTCGCCGCCGTGGGCTGTGCCCGGCAGGTCGGCGATATCAGTGGGAAGCGGATTCAGAACGAGAGTCGGCATGGGCGGCTAGCTTAACGGATGTCAGCTGCCGCGCCCACCCGTGCAGGGTCAAACCTTGGCGGCGACCTGTGTCGATTTGCTACGTGGACGCAATTGCGCCGCGGCCATGGCAGCGTCGGTGACGCCGGTCTCGGCGCGCATGCCGGCGGCGAGAAACGGCACCATCAGGCGCATGACCTGCTCGATGGAGGTGTTCACACCGAAGTCGGTTTCGGCAATGGCACGCAATGCCTTGATACCCGACATGCTGAACGCAGCGGCACCGAGCATGAAGTGCACGCGCCAGAACAGCTCGATCGGCGGAATACGCGGCGCAGCCTCGTTTACCAGCATCATGTAACGGCGGAAAACCTTGCCGTACATGTCTTCCAGATAACGACGCAAATGCCCCTGGCTCTGGCTGAAGGCCAGGCCGAGCAAGCGCATGAAGATCGAGAGATCGTTGCCACTGCGGGGCTGCACCACCAGAGCCTGTTCGACCAGGATTTCCAGCAGTTCTTCGAGGGAAGGCTTGATTTCAGGTTTGGCCTGGCGCCGCTCCAGCTCTTTATCGAGGCTGATGCAGAATGGCCCGAGAAAACGCGAAAAGACCGCTTGAATCAGCGCCTTTTTCGATCCGAAGTGATAGTTCACCGCAGCCAGGTTGACACCGGCCTTGCTGGTGATCAGACGCAATGAGGTTTCGGCGAAACCTTTTTCCGCGAACAACTGCTCGGCAGCATCGAGAATGCGTTCAACGGTTTCCGACTGGGCCATGGCTACTCCGCCTGACAAACACTTGTTTGAAACATACGTTTCAAGCTATGTCTTGTCAAGTCTGGCAGTTCGTTTTGGGAATGGTCGGTCAGACATTTAACCATACAACCGCAAAGCTTCCATCCACCGGTTTCTCGACCGTCCGGCAGCCTGGAGAAAAAGGGGCATTGCCAAGACCGCTTCACTGTATATAATCCCAGTCACTGTATAAAAAAACAGAGCGATCAATATGCTAAAGCTGACGCCACGCCAAGCCGAGATTCTGGCTTTCATCAAACGCTGCCTGGAAGACAACGGCTACCCTCCGACCCGCGCGGAAATCGCTCAGGAACTGGGTTTCAAATCGCCAAACGCTGCTGAAGAACACCTCAAGGCGCTGGCCCGCAAGGGCGCCATCGAAATGACCCCGGGCGCGTCCCGCGGCATCCGTATCCCTGGCCTAGAAGCCAAGGCCGACGACTCCACCCTGCCCATCATCGGACGCGTAGCTGCCGGCGCACCGATCCTGGCCCAGCAGCACGTCGAAGAGTCCTGCAACATCAATCCTTCCTTCTTTCATCCCCGCGCCGACTATCTGTTGCGAGTGCACGGCATGAGCATGAAGGACGTGGGCATTTTCGACGGTGACCTGCTGGCCGTGCACACCACTCGCGAGGCCCGCAACGGCCAGATCGTGGTGGCGCGCATCGGCGATGAAGTGACCGTCAAGCGCTTCAAGCGTGACGGCAGCAAGGTCTGGCTGATCGCCGAGAACCCGGAATTCGCCCCTATCGAAGTGAACCTCAAGGATCAGGATCTGGTGATCGAAGGTTTGAGTGTCGGCGTCATTCGCCGCTAACGGAGGCTTTATGCATTTCCCGCACACATCACCACAGCAAGCCCAACTGCCGTTGCTGTTCGAGGCATTCCTGGCCCAGCCTCTGGCGCCGATCCTGGAGGAAGTGGTCGAGTCGCCCTGGAGCGCCGAACCCGAGGTCTTCAGTGAGCTGTCTCTACGTGGTGCGGCGGGGAATTGCCTGAACCTGCTGGCCCCGATCCTCAGGGAACTGAGCCAGGACAAGGACGCACGCTGGCTGACCCTGATCGCCCCGCCCGCCAGCGTGACCCAGGCGTGGCTTCGGGATGCCGGCCTCAATCGCGAACGCATCCTGCTGCTGCAACCGAGTGGCACCCAGAGCGCCCAGCAATTGACCTGCGAAGCCTTGCGTCTCGGTCGCAGTCATACAGTCGTCAGCTGGCTCAACCCGCTGAGCACCAGCGCGCGCCAACAACTGATCAGCGCCGCCCGGACCGGGGACGCACAAAGCCTGAATATTCGATTGGGTTAACGTCGCGCCTGAAACGGCGCAGGGCTTCTCCTGGGGCAGAGAAGCCGATCTGTGGCGGTATTGGCAGAAACCGACGGGCGGGATCAGTGCAGGACCCGCGGCCCCTCATCTTTTTCCAGTTCGCCTTCAACCAGGCGCCCGGCCATCTGCACACCAACGCTCAGCATCGCCTTGGCGACTTCGACATGCTGGCCTTGCAGGAACGCCTTGGCATCCTCCGAGAAATCCAAAGTAACCAGAGAACCCTCGTCCTCGGCCCTGCGCAGCTCGATTCGGCCGTCTGGTAACTCGACAATTTCTAAAAAGGACGTTGGCATAAAGGTGTGTTCTCCAGGAAAGGCGGGGATTATATAGCCATCAATCGGGCTTCGCTCGGGATCTTGACCAGCTGCCACCACGAAGAGAAATTTCCGACAACTCTCTTCCCTCGAATGGCAGCCTTTGCGTGCCGCCCGTCAAAGACCCCTGACCCTCAGCATTCGTTCAAGCCTTCTCGAAAACGCAGCGCCAGGCTCTTGAGGTTCTGGCGCCAGCTCTCCAGTTCTTCACGGCTCAACTCATCGGGCGTTTCTTCTTCGTCGAGGTTCACCGCCTGAATCAAAGGCTGCGTGACGTCGCCCTTGGGCTTGCGGGGCGCACGAGGCGGCTGGAACAGCGCCGAGTGGGCCGCGAGCAGTCTGGCCAGCCAGGTTTCTGGATTGTTGGCCAGCTCGATCATCTCGGCCAATTCGGGAATGGCGATGGTTTCCAGCACTTCCCGAGTCAGCAGCGTTTCCGCGCGCTGGGAATTGGCCTGTGGCAGGCGATAGAACCCGGCGATTTCATGGCACAGACCCAACAGGGCGCCATACAGATGAAACAACGCCGATTCGCGACCCGCCTGAATCAGCGCCAGGGAATTCATCGACCGCGCCTCTTCAGCCTTGGCCAGCGCTTCCAGCGAAAGGCCGGCAAAATAAATCTTCTGGTTGGTACGGGTATAGAGTTCGTGGGCCATGACGGCAGCCTCCACAACGAAATGATGCATCACGCAGGTCGAACAGTGTCGGGGATCAACCGAGTCCACCGCAAGCGCAAAAAAAGGCCGCATGGTGACATGCGGCCTTTTCGGTTCAGCTCAGATCAAGACTTTGCGGCAGGCCGCTTGTCTTCAACGGTCCACTTGCCACCGTCGTAATACGCTTTCCAGCCGGTCGGCTTGCCGTCGACTTCGGTCTGCACGTATTGCTCCTTGGTCTTGCGGCTGTAGCGGATCACCGCAGGCAGGCCATCCGGATCTTTCTTCGGTGCTTCACACAGGAAGTGATACTTCGGATCGATCTCGTCCTTGTGCGGGATGATCTCGGACACCAGCGGCGCACGGGTCTCGCGGTTTTTCGGGAACTGGCTGGCTGCCAGGAACAGGCCGGAAGCACCGTCGCGCAGGATGTAGGTGTCGTTGACCTTTTCGCATTTCAGCTCAGGCATCTTCACCGGGTCCATCTTCGGCGGCGCCGCATCACCGCTCTTCAGCAGTTTGCGGGTGTTCTTGCAGGTCGGGTTGGTGCAACCGAAGAACTTGCCGAAACGACCGGTCTTGAGTTGCATCTCGCTGCCACACTTGTCGCATTCCAGGCTCGGGCCTTCATAGCCCTTGATGCGATAGGTGCCCTCCTCGATCTCGTAGCCTGCGCAATCCGGGTTGTTACCGCAGATGTGCAGCTTGCGCTTCTCGTCGAGCAGATAGGCATCCATCGCCGTGCTGCAGATCGGGCAACGGTGTTTGCCACGCAGTACCAGCGATTCCGACTCACCTTCGTCGTCCGCGGCGATTTCATCGCCCGGCACCAGGTTGACGGTGGCCTTGCAGCGCTCTTTCGGTGGCAGGCTGTAGCCCGAGCAGCCGAGGAACACGCCGGTCGACGCGGTACGGATCTGCATCGGACGACCGCAGGTGGTGCACGGAATGTCGGTCATGACCGGCTGGTTGGCACGCATGCCGTTGTCCGGGCTCTCGGCCACTTCGAGCTTCTTCTTGAAGTCGCCGTAGAACTCGTCCAGTACGTTCTTCCAGTCGCGTTCGCCCTGGGCCACGTCATCGAGGTGCTCTTCCATGCCGGCGGTGAAGCCGTAGTCCATCAGGTTGGAGAAGCTCTCGGCCAGACGCTCGGTGACAATGTCGCCCATCTTTTCCGAGTAGAAACGACGGTTGTGCAGCGCCACGTAGCCGCGGTCCTGGATGGTGGAAATGATCGCCGCATAGGTCGAAGGACGACCGATACCGCGCTTTTCCATCTCCTTGACCAGGCTGGCTTCGGAGTAACGCGCCGGCGGCTTGGTGAAGTGCTGGGTCGGATCAAGCTGGATCAGCTTCATCGCATCGCCCTGGGCCATGTCCGGCAGCACGTCATCATCGCCCGGCTTGGCGATTTGCGGCATCACGCGGGTGTAGCCGTCGAACTTGAGGATACGGCCCTTGGCACGCAGCTCGAAGTCGCCGGCAGCGACGGTGACCGTAGTCGACAGGTATTGCGCAGGCAACATCTGGCAAGCGAGGAACTGGCGCCAGATCAGCTCGTAGAGACGCTCGGCATCGCGCTCCATGCCCGACAGCTTGGCCGGCGTGGTATTGGCGTCGGAAGGACGAATCGCTTCGTGAGCCTCTTGTGCGCCTTCCTTGCTGCTGTAGACGTTCGGAGTTTCGGGCAGGTACTTCTTGCCGAATTCGTCTTCAATATAAGTACGCGCCATCGCCACGGCATCGGCCGAGAGGTTGGTGGAGTCCGTACGCATATAAGTGATGTAGCCGGCTTCGTACAGACGCTGGGCCATCATCATGGTTTTCTTCACACCGAAGCCCAGGCGGTTGCTCGCGGCCTGTTGCAGGGTGGAGGTAATGAACGGTGCCGACGGCTTGCTGCTGGTCGGTTTGTCTTCACGCTTGACGATGCTGTAGCTGGAAGCCTTGAGCTTTTCCAGCGCGGCCATGGCCTGGGCTTCGTTCAGCGGCTTGAAGGCTTCGCCTTTCTCGCGAGCGACTTCGAAACGCACGGATGCGCCTTTGGCGGTGCCCAGGTCAGCGTGGACTTCCCAGTACTCTTCCGGGATGAACGCGCGGATTTCACGCTCACGCTCGACCACCAGCTTTACCGCAACCGACTGCACGCGACCGGCAGACAGGCCGCGAGCGATCTTGGCCCAGAGCAGCGGCGAAACCATGTAACCCACAACGCGGTCGAGGAAACGACGCGCCTGCTGGGCGTTTACACGGTCGATGTCCAGCTCGCCAGGCTCGGAGAAGGCTTCCTGGATGGCTTTCTTGGTGATTTCGTTGAACACCACCCGCTTGTAGCGGCTGTCGTCCCCACCGATGGCTTCGCGCAGGTGCCAGGCAATGGCTTCCCCCTCGCGATCCAAGTCGGTTGCGAGATAGATGGTGTCAGCATCCTTGGCGAGCCGGCGCAGCTCTTCGATGACCTTTTCCTTGCCTGGAAGGATCTCGTACTTGGCTTTCCAGCCATGATCGGGATCGACCCCCATGCGAGCGACCAGCTGCTTGCGTGCCTTTTCTTTCGGCGACAGCGCCGGCGCTTCGCCCCCAGCAGCCTTGCCGCGCTTGGCGGCAGGCTCTTTGGCGGCGCTAGCCGAACCGCTGGTGGGCAGGTCTCGGATATGGCCGATACTCGACTTCACCACGTATTGGTTGCCCAGATACTTGTTGATGGTCTTGGCCTTAGCCGGGGATTCCACAATGACCAGCGATTTGCCCATGGATCAGAAAATTCCTGAATTCTAGAAGTGAAAGGCGGTTGGCGCCTGACGCGGCACCGCTATATATAGTGGCTACAAGGTGAGGTCAAGCGCAGGGTTTTGCGCGCACTCAGCTCATGGCTTGTTAAAAACACTCTCTTCGGCCTGCACCAAAGCAAAGCGTGGCACCTGCTCGCCGTCAACTTCGACCGACTCCAGGAACATGCTCAAGGGACGTACCCAAAAGCCGTAATCGCCATACAGGGCTTGGTAAAAGACCACTTCTTCCTCGGTCTCGGAATGCCGCGCGACACTGAATACGCGGTACTGCGGACCTTTGTAATGTTGGTAGAGCCCTGGTTGTATCGGCATGCTTCGGCCCTCACTCAAATTTTTTCAAAATAAAAACAAATTAAACCCGGAAAAACAAAAACCGGGGCACTTGGCCCCGGCTTCCGTCAACGACTCGCTTAAACGCGTTCGAAGACGGTGGTGATGCCCTGGCCGAGGCCAATGCACATGGTGGCTACCCCGAGGGTACCGCCATTTTGCTTCATCACATTGAGCAAAGTGCCGGAGATACGGGCACCTGAGCAACCGAACGGGTGACCCAGGGCGATCGCGCCGCCGTGCAGGTTAACCTTCTCGTTCATCTTGTCGAGCACTTTCAGGTCTTTCAGCACTGGCAGGGCCTGTGCGGCGAAAGCTTCGTTGAGCTCGAAGAAGTCGATATCGTTGATAGCAAGGCCTGCGCGCTTCAGTGCTTTTTGTGTAGCCGGTACTGGACCATAGCCCATGATCGCCGGATCCACACCTGCCACTGCCATCGAACGGATCACCGCCATCGGCTGGATCCCCAGGTCCTGTGCACGCTGCGCCGACATCACGATCATGCACGAAGCACCATCGGTGATCTGCGACGAAGTACCGGCAGTCACGGTACCACCTTTAGGGTTGAACGCCGGCTTCAGAGTCGCCAGGCTTTCCAGGGTAGTTTCCGGACGAATGGTTTCGTCGTAGTCGAACAGTTTCAGGAAACCGTTCTCGTCATAGCCCTGCATCGGGATGATTTCGTCCTTGAACTTGCCTTCCACGGTCGCCTTGTGGGCGAGTTGGTGGGAGCGCAGACCAAAGGCGTCCTGCTGTTCGCGGGTAATGCCGTGCATTTTGCCGAGCATTTCCGCGGTGAGGCCCATCATGCCCGAAGCTTTTGCCGCGTACAGCGACATGTGCGGGTTCGGATCGACACCGTGCATCATGCTCACGTGGCCCATATGCTCGACGCCACCAACGACGAAAACGTCACCGTTGCCGGTCATGATCGCCTGCGCAGCGGTGTGCAGGGCGCTCATGGACGAGCCACACAGACGGCTGACGGTCTGGGCGGCCGAGGTGTGCGGGATCTGGGTCATCAGCGACGCCATGCGCGCGATGTTCCAGCCCTGCTCCAGGGTCTGGTTCACGCAACCCCAGATCACGTCCTCGACTTCGTTCGGGTCGATCTTGGTATTGCGTTCCAGCACTTTGCTGATCAGGTGCGCCGACATGTCTTCGGCACGGGTGTTGCGGTGCATGCCGCCCTTGGAGCGGCCCATCGGAGTACGACCGAAGTCGACAATCACGACGTCTCTAGGATTCAAGCTCATAAGTTCACTCTCACTCTAGTTGGGGGCGCTTAACCGAAGAAGCTCTGGCCGTTCTTGGCCATTTCGCGCAGCTTCGCGGTCGGGTGGTACAGCGCGCCCAAATCAGCGTACTGGTCAGCCAGGGCAACGAACTCGGCCACACCGATCGAATCGATGTAGCGCAGCGCACCGCCACGGAATGGAGGGAAACCAATACCGTAGACCAGACCCATGTCGGCTTCGGCGGCGGTTTCGACGATGCCGTCTTCCAGGCAGCGTACGGTTTCCAGGCACAGCGGGATCATCATCCAGTTGATGATGTCTTCGTCAGTGACTTCACGCTGTTCGAAGACAACTGGCTTGAGCACTTCAAGCACCGACGGATCGACGACTTTCTTCTGCTTGCCCTTCTTGTCGGCCTCGTAGGCGTAGAAACCCTTGCCGTTCTTCTGACCCAGACGATTGGCTTCGTACAGCGCGTCTACAGCCGAACGAGTGTCGTCTTTCATGCGGTCAGGGAAACCTTCAGCCATGACGTCGCGACCGTGGTGGCCGGTGTCGATGCCGACCACGTCCATCAGGTACGCCGGGCCCATCGGCCAGCCGAATTTTTCCATGACCTTGTCGATGCGCACGAAGTCGACACCGGCGCTGACCAGTTTGGCGAAACCGCCGAAGTACGGGAACAGGACGCGGTTGACCAGGAAGCCCGGGCAGTCGTTGACCACGATCGGGTTCTTGCCCATTTTCTTGGCGTAGGCAACGGTGGTGGCAACGGCCAGTTCGCTGGACTTCTCGCCACGGATCACTTCCACCAGCGGCATCATGTGCACCGGGTTGAAGAAGTGCATGCCGACGAAGTTTTCCGGATGCTTGAGGGCCTTGGCCAGCAGGCTGATGGAAATGGTCGAGGTGTTGGAAGCGAGGATGGTGCCTTCCTTGACCTGGGATTCGACTTCGGCCAGAACGGCTTGCTTGACCTTAGGGTTCTCGACGACCGCTTCAACCACCAGGTCCACGTGACCGAAATCACCGTAGGACAGGGTCGGGCGAATGCCGTTGAGCACTTCAGCCATTTTCGCGGCGGTCATGCGGCCTTTTTCGACACGACCAACCAGCAGTTTGGCGGCTTCGGCCAGCCCCTGCTCGATACCGTGCTCGTTGATGTCCTTCATCAGGATCGGCGTGCCTTTGGAAGCCGACTGATAAGCGATACCGCCACCCATGATGCCGGCGCCCAATACGGCGGCCTGCTTCACGTCCTTGGCGATTTCGTCGTAGGCCTTGGCCTTTTTCTTCAGTTCCTGATCGTTCAGGAACAGACCGATCAGGCTTTGTGCAGCCGGGGTCTTGGCCAGCTTCACGAAACCGGCGGCTTCGACTTCCAGCGCCTTGTCACGACCGAAGTTCGCGGCTTTCTGGATGGTCTTGATCGCTTCGACCGGTGCCGGGTAGTTAGGACCCGCCTGACCGGCTACGAAACCCTTGGCGGTTTCGAAAGCCATCATTTGCTCGATGGCGTTGAGCTTGAGCTTTTCCAGCTTCGGCTGGCGCTTGGCCCTGTAATCGAACTCGCCGGAAATGGCGCGCTTGATCAGTTCCAGCGCAGCTTCCTGCAATTTCTCAGGGGCAACCACGGCATCGACGGCGCCGACTTTCAGCGCGTCTTCGGCACGGTTTTCCTTGCCGGCGGCAATCCATTCGATGGCGTTGTCGACACCGATCAGACGCGGCATGCGCACGGTACCGCCGAAGCCCGGGTAGATGCCCAGCTTGACTTCCGGCAGGCCGATCTTGGCGTTGGTGGACATGACGCGGTAGTCCGCGGCCAGGCACATTTCCAGACCGCCACCCAGCGCAATGCCATTGATCGCGGCAACGGTCGGAACGTTGAGGTCTTCGAAATCGCTGAAAATCTTGTTGGCTTCCAAATTGCCAGCAACCAGCTCTGCATCCGGCAGCTTGAAGTTCTCGACAAATTCGGTGATGTCGGCGCCGACGATGAACACGTCCTTGCCACTGCTGACGATCACGCCCTTGATCGAAGCATCTGCCTTGATGGCGTCCACGGCCTGACGCAGTTCGTTCAGGGTTAGACGGTTGAACTTGTTGACGGACTCACCCTTGAGGTCGAACTTCAGTTCGACGATACCACTTTCAAGAGCCTTAACCGTGATGGCTTTACCTTCGTAAATCATCAACTGATCTCCACGATATGGAAGCTGAACAGTACACGTCGGAAGCAGGCGAAGGGCTGGCAGGGACGTCTTTCGTCGATGCTACGCCTATCCACCCGGCACACCCGCCAACGCGATAGTCGGGATTCTGTAGGAGCGGTTTAAAAACAAACGCTCAATTCATACGCCCGTTTGATTTGGGTACGCCACCTTCACGGAATTTCCGCCAATTGTCAATCGCCCAAAATGCGGGTTGAAATGCGACTTTGCGGTCATTTCTGTAGGACAACGACCTAAAACATGCGTTTGCATGTAGAGACATTCATAGGATCAATCATTAGAAAAGTCGCCCTAATTCGCGGCAGCCTTTATTTAACAAGCTACGCTGGCGAAACCTCAGAAGGGATTTGTACGCCACTGGCGAATGCCGGACGCGAGATGAAACAAAATTAATTTACCGGCCTGCCTGGCCATCCCGCCCGATGATGTTGTCGGGCTTTTTATTTTCGCTTTCTGCTTTGTGTAGGAGCGAGCTTGCTCGCGATGGTGGACGCTACACCGCGGGGCATCAGGCTCCCAGCGTTATCGTTGACGTCCATCGCGAGCATGCTCGCTCCTACAGGGGTCTGCTACGCCAATGCCTTGAGAGTGGCATCGATGTGCTGCAAGACCTCGGCCTCGCCCTTCTCGCCCCAATACAGGGCGATCATCTGTTTGTCGGCCTCGACCTTGTAGACATTGCCCGGAAACTTTTCGAAATGATCGAGCAGCGCCCGATCCTCGCAAGGCTCCTGCCACTGGTTCACCCACAAGCCCGGTGATTTTTGCCAGAAACTCCAGCAGGCCGGCTGGGTACCGCGTCTGGGCCGGTGGTACTGCGCACACGGGTTTGGCGGCTCCTGACTGAGCCAGTGCGGCCATTCCTGAGGGGCGAGTTGCATTGCCAGGCCGATGCGTCGCGCTTCCATGCGCAGGGCCATGCGACCACTCTGATGGCGCGAGGGGCGCAACCATGCCAGGGGGCTGAGAACCACCAGCAGGATTGACACCACTATCCAGACCGTCATATCTGTACTCCCGATTTTGAATGAGCGGATTGAGTCACTTTGGAACCAATGCGCTTGAAACCAGCCATACTTACCAATATTGCGTTTCTCAGGAGGAGCACCTCATGCCCTACGATCATATTCTGGTCGCTGTAGATCTCACCGAAGAGTGCGACCCTGTCATCCACCGCGCTCGCGAACTGGCGGTCGGCAACGGCGCAAAATTGTCCATGGTTCACATCGTCGAGCCAATGGCCATGGCCTTTGGCGGTGACGTGCCGATGGACCTGTCACAACTGCAACAGCAGCAGTTCGACCAGGCCAAGGAGCGCCTCGATCGCCTGATCGTGAAGTATCCGGAGCTTTCCCGGGAAAACTGTCACCTGACCTACGGCCAGCCGCGCCAGGAGATTCACCACCTGGCCAAGGAACATAACTGCGACATGATCGTGGTGGGCAGTCACGGCCGACATGGCCTGGCATTGCTGCTGGGCTCTACCGCCAATGACGTCCTGCACGGCGCGCCTTGCGATGTGCTGGCGGTGCGCCTGCAAAGCAAAAACTGATCTCGACCTCTGTAGGAGCGAGCACGCTCGCGATGGTAGACAGAGCACCGCGGGGTTTCAGGTAGCCAGCGTCATCGTTGGCGACCATCGCGAGCAAGCTCGGCTCCTACAGATACAGGGATCGGGTCAGACGTGAAAAAGCCCGGCGCTCATCGCTGAACGCCGGGCTTTTTCATGGCCGGATCAATCACGCATCCAGTTCGGCCCAGCGCTCGACCATCACGTCGAGTTCAGCCTGCAACTGCGCCAGCTGAGCGATCACCGCAGCTGTCTCGGTCGCCGGACGCAGATAGAAACCGGCATCCGCCATCTGCGCTTCAACGGCAGCGATCTGCTGCTCCATGTCGTCAATCTGCCCTGGCAACGCTTCCAGTTCACGCTGCAACTTGTAGCTGAGCTTCTTCTTTGCCGCCGGTGCTTCGGCAACTGGCGCAACCGGTGCCGGTTCAGCCTTGACGATCGCGGAGTTCAAATCGGCTTTGCCGGACTTGCTTTCCGTCACGCCCAACAGGCGCGGCGAGCCGCCCTGACGCAGCCAGTCCTGGTAACCGCCGACGTACTCGCGAATCTTGCCTTCGCCTTCGAACACCAGGGTGCTGGTCACCACGTTATCAAGGAATGCCCGGTCGTGGCTGACCATCAATACGGTGCCGCTGAAAGTCAGCAACACTTCTTCCAACAGTTCCAGGGTTTCAACGTCGAGGTCGTTGGTCGGTTCGTCGAGGACCAGCAGGTTCGCCGGCTTGCTGAACAGCTTGGCCAGCAACAGACGGGCACGCTCACCACCTGACAACGCCTTGACCGGCGTGCGGGCACGCTGCGGGCTGAACAGGAAATCGCCGAGGTAGCTCAGCACGTGGCGGCTCTGGCCGTCGATATCGATGAAGTCGCGACCTTCGGCGACGTTGTCGATCACGGTTTTTTCCAGATCCAGCTGGTGACGCAGCTGGTCGAAGTAGGCCACGTCGATCTTCGTGCCCTCTTCCACCTTGCCGCTGGTGGGCTGCAAGCCGCTGAGCATCAGTTTGAGCAGCGTGGTCTTGCCGGTACCGTTGGCGCCGAGCAGACCGATACGGTCGCCGCGCTGCAGGACCATGGAGAAATCCTTGATCAGGAACGGACCGTCCGGGTGGGCGAAGCTCACGTTCTCCAGCACCATCACCTGCTTGCCGGATTTTTCCGCCGTGTCCAACTGAATGTTGGCCTTGCCGGTACGCTCACGACGCTCGCTGCGCTCGACGCGCAGTGCCTTGAGGGCGCGAACTCGGCCTTCGTTACGGGTACGCCGGGCCTTGATGCCCTGGCGAATCCACACTTCTTCCTGGGCCAGGCGCTTGTCGAACAGCGCGTTGGCGGTGGCTTCGGCGGCCAGCTCCGCTTCTTTATGCACCAGGAAGCTGGCGTAGTCGCCGTTCCAGTCAATCAGCCCGCCGCGATCCAGTTCGAGGATGCGGGTGGCGAGGTTTTGCAGGAAGGAACGGTCGTGAGTGATGAACAGCACGGCGCCCTGGAAATCCTTCAGCGCTTCTTCGAGCCAGGCGATGGCGCCGATGTCCAGGTGGTTGGTCGGTTCGTCGAGCAACAGCAGATCCGGCTCGGACACCAGGGCCTGGGCCAGCAGCACGCGACGACGCCAGCCGCCGGACAGTTCGGCGAGGGTCTTGTCGGCCGGCAGTTGCAGGCGGCTGAGGGTGCTGTCGACCAGGGTCTGCAGACGCCAGCCGTCACGGGCTTCGAGGTCGTGCTGGACGTGCATCAGCTTTTCCAGATCGGCGTCGGTGACGATGTTCTGGCTCAGGTGGTGATATTCGGCCAGCAGCGCACCGACACCGTCCAGGCCCGCAGCCACGACGTCGAACACCGTCCGCTCGTCGGCTACCGGCAATTCTTGCGGCAATTCGCCGATCTTGAGCCCGGGCATGCGCCAAACGGAGCCGTCATCGGGCTTCTGGTCGCCCTTGACGAGCTTCATCATGCTGGACTTGCCAGTGCCGTTGCGGCCGATGATGCACACCCGCTCTCCACGGGCGATCTGCCAGGACACCTTGTCCAACAACGGCATAGCGCCGAAAGCAAGGGACACATCGCTGAATTTGAGCAGGGTCATGAGCTTCTCCAAAAACCGGGCGCGCATTCTACCTGAATCGAGGCTTCAGAAGGCCGGCAATTTCACTGTCGAAGCACTCTGCAGTACAAATGTTGCGAACTGATGCAGACAGGTCCGCAAACCTTTCACCGGCTGCTGGCAAAAGGCTAAGCTACGGATAATTCAGTGCCGGCATCGTCGACACTTGTCATGGTTTTTCTGTCCGGACGTCTCATGCGCAGTCGCCTTTTCAATCTTTTGTCGTGTTTTTTACTTTCTGCCGCTGCCGTTCAATCCGCCCAGGCAGTGGATCTGTCCACCCAACGCCAGTATTACGATGAAGCCAAACGCGCCCTGGCCAAGGGCGACACCGGTCCTTATTTCCGTTACAGCCAGGCCCTGGCCGACTATCCGCTGGAACCTTACCTGGCCTATGACGAGCTGACCGCGCGCCTGAAAACCGCGAGCAATGCCGAAATCGAAAAATTCCTCGCCGAACACGGCGACCTGCCCCAGGCCAACTGGATGAAGCTGCGCTGGTTGCGCTGGCTGGCGGATCGCGGCGACTGGGCGACCTTCGTCAAGTATTACGACCCGAAGATGAACTTCACTGAACTGGACTGCCTGAACGCGCAGTACCAGATCAGCCACAACCTCAAGGCCGAAGGTTACGCCAACGCCAACAAGCTCTGGCTGACCGGCAAATCCCAGCCAGCAGCCTGTGATGCGTTGTTCGGAATGTGGGCCGCCGAAGGCCAATTGACCGAACAGAAACGCTGGGAGCGCACCAAGCTTGCAGCCCAGACGCGCAACTACCCGCTGGCCACCAGCCTGGTAAACGGCCTGACCACCCTCGCCCCTCGCGGTCGTCTGCTGATCGACGTGGCGCAGAATCCCGAACTGCTCAATCAGCCGTCGCGCTTCACGCCGCCGGACGAGGCGATGTCGGACGTAGTCAGCCTTGGCCTGCGCCGTCTCGCCCGGCAGGACCCGGACCGGGCCATGAACCTGCTCGACAGCTACGCCAGCAGCATGCACTTCTCCCGCGATGAAAAAGTGGCGATCGCCCGGGAAATCGGCCTGACCCTCGCTCGCCGCTTCGACGCCCGCGCGCTGGACATGATGACCAAGTACGACCCGGAGTTGCGCGACAACACGGTGTCCGAATGGCGCATGCGCCTGCTCCTGCGCCTGGCTCGTTGGGATGATGCCTATCAGCTGACCCGTCGCCTCCCTCAGGACCTGGCCACCACCAATCGCTGGCGCTACTGGCAGGCCCGTAGTCTGGAACTGGCGCAGCCGCAGAATCCAGAAGTCCAAACTCTCTACAAGAACCTCGCTCGCGAGCGCGACTTCTACGGCTTTCTTGCCGCCGACCGTTCGCAATCGCCTTATTCGCTACTCAACAAGCCACTGGTGCTGAGCCAGGCCACCATCAATAAGGTGCGGAACACCCCTGGCATTCGTCGCGCCCTGGAATTCCATGCCCGCGGGCAGATCGTCGACGGTCGTCGCGAGTGGTATCACGTCAGCCGCCACTTCAGTCGTGACGAGATGGTCGCCCAGGCGAAACTGGCCTACGACCTGAAATGGTATTTCCCGGCGATTCGCACCATCAGTCAGGCCCAGTACTGGGATGATCTGGACATCCGTTTCCCGATGGCCTACCGCAACACACTGGTGCGTGAAGCGAAGAATCGCGGTCTGCACTCGAGCTGGGTGTTCGCCATTACCCGTCAGGAAAGTGCCTTCATGGACGACGCCCGCTCCGGTGTCGGTGCCTCCGGTCTGATGCAACTGATGCCCGCCACCGCCAAGGAAACTTCGCGCAAGTTCAGCATTCCCTACGCCTCGCCGCAGCAACTGTTCGACCCGGACAAGAACATCCAGCTCGGCGCCGCTTACCTGAGCCAGGTCCACAGTCAGTTCAACGGCAACCGCGTCCTCGCCTCCGCCGCCTACAACGCCGGCCCCGGCCGTGTTCGCCAATGGCTGCGCGGCGCGGACCACCTGAGTTTCGACGTGTGGGTGGAAAGCATTCCGTTCGACGAGACGCGGCAGTATGTGCAGAACGTGCTGTCTTATTCGGTGATCTACGGGCAGAAACTCAATTCGCCGCAGCCGCTGGTGGATTGGCATGAACGGTATTTTGATGATCAGTAATCGTTAAACGCCCTGCCCATGTAGGAGCTGTCGAGTGAAACGAGGCTGCGATCTTTCAAGATCAGAAGATCGCAGCCTGCGGCAGCTCCTACAGGTGAAGATCGAGTTCACTTTTGCCATCACTGAACTGCAACGCCGCCAATCGCGCATACAGCGCATTACTGGCAATCAACTCCTGATGCGTCCCCACCGCTACCAGTTTCCCTTGATCCATGACGGCAATGCGATCGGCATTCTTGACGGTCGCCAGTCGATGGGCGATGACCAGGGTGGTGCGGTTTTTCATGAGGCTAGGCAGCGCCTGCTGAATCAGGTGTTCGCTCTGGGCATCAAGGGCGCTGGTCGCTTCGTCGAGCAACAGAATCGGCGCATCCACCAGCAGCGCTCGGGCGATGGCCAGTCGTTGGCGCTGTCCACCGGACAAACCTAGCCCACCATCCCCCAGATGCGTCTGATAACCGTTGGGCATCGCCTGGATGAAGTCATGGGCATAGGCAATCTTTGCCGCTTCCTGAACTTCTTCCAAAGTCGCCGTCGGCTTGCCGTAGCGGATGTTGTCTTCGATGCTGCCGAAAAACAGCGCCGGGGTTTGCGAGACCAGGGCGAAGCAACGACGCAGGTCCAGTGGATCGAGTTGCTTCAGTGGCACGCCATCGAGCAGAAGGCGTCCTTCGGCGGGGTCGTAGAAACGCAGCAACAAGTCATACACCGTCGACTTGCCCGCACCGGACGGCCCGACCAGCGCCAGTGTCTCACCGGCCCTGACCGTCAGGCTCAAACCATCGACCGCATAGCTTTCCGGGCGTGACGGGTAGGAAAAGCGCACGTCCTGCAATTGCAAATTGCCCAGCACCCGCGCAGGCAGCTTCACCAGGTCGCTGGCCGGCGGCACGATGATGTTTTCCGAGCGCAGCAATTCCGCGATTCTTTCCGCCGCCCCTGCCGCCCGCTGCAATTCGCCGATCACCTCGCTCAAGGTGCCGAACGCACTGCCCACGATCAGGCTGTAGAAAACGAACGCCGCCAGCTCGCCCGCGGAAATCCGCCCGGCAATCACGTCCATGCCGCCCACCCAGAGCATCACGCCCACGGCGCCCAGCACCAGCAGGATCACCAGGGTGATCAGCCAGGCACGTTGAAAAATACGTTTACGCGCGGTGTTGAACGCCTCTTCCACGGTCGCGGCAAAACGTTGCTCGTCCTGCGCCTGATGGTTGTAGGCCTGCACGGTCTTGATCTGGCCGAGGGTTTCCGAAACGTAGCTGCCGATGTCGGCGATGCGGTCCTGGCTTAGCCGCGACAGATTGCGCACCCGTCGGCCGAAGATCAGGATCGGCGCGATGACTAGAGGCAAGGCGACGACCACGATGCTGGTGAGCTTGGGGTTGGTGACAAATAGCAGGACGATCCCGCCGATGACCATCAACAGGTTGCGCAGGAACATCGACAGCGAAGAGCCGATCACCGATTGCAGCAACGTGGTGTCAGCGGTCAGGCGTGACTGGATTTCCGAGCTGCGATTGTTTTCGTAGAAACCCGGATGCAGATAAATCAGATGGTTGAATACCCGCTGGCGGATGTCGGCGACGCAACGCTCGCCGATCCACGACACCAGGTAAAACCGTGCGAAGGTGCCCACCGCCAGGCCCATCACCAGCAGCATGAACAAGCCGATGGATTGATTGAGCAAGTGCGGTGACTGGGTCATGAAACCCTGATCCACCAGCAAGCGAATGCCCTGCCCCATGGACAGGGTGATGCCCGCCGTGACGATCAAGGCAAGCAAGGCACCCAGGGCGTGCCAGCGATACGGCGCGATGAAGCGGCTGGCGAGGCGAAGGGCGCGGCGGTGGCGAACTGAAAGCATCGGCATCATCCAACAGGAACAATTGACAGGTTCACCCTGCACCCGCTCAACGGAGCGGAACTCGGTGAATCACAATGAGTCAGGTTAATTATGACCGGCTATACCAGACCCTAGTCGTTATCGATCTAAAGTCCGGGTAGCAACGTCGAGTTATTTCTGGTGGACTGGTGTTGCCGCCATGAATTGATCGAAGGGAGTTGTCACAGCCCGGTCACCTGACGGTTCTACATTAGGCACACAACCTGAAGAGGAGACAGGCCATGTCCTTGCAAAACAGCAGCGAAGACAAAATTGAAGTGATCCGCACGCAGCCACACCAGTCTCTGGGTTGCTCGATTATCGATAAGGACGGGCGCGAAGTACCGATCACTGAAGACATGATCCAGAAAGCCTGCCGCGATCTGGACAAGCGATTGGTCAAGCCTGCCGAACAAAAGTGATATAGCCAACGTCTTCTGAACCCGGCCCTTGGTGGCCGGGTTTTTTATGGGTGTTTTCTGACAGATCTGCGGCGTCTGCATTCGCGAGCAAGTCGAATCGTCGCACCGCCGCTCCCACAATTTGATCGCATTCCACCTGAAGGAACCGGGTCAAATTGTGGGAGCGGGCTTGCTCGCGAAGAGGCCAACCTGGTCTCTAAACTGCCGACGCCCCCAACGCCGCCACAATCTGCCGCAATGCCGGGCTCTCGCCTTCGATCCGCACCTTCAATCCATCTATTTCCCGACGCGACGGGTAGTTCTTGCGCAAGGCATCGAACGCCGCCCGCTGCTGACTGACACTACCGACCAGACTGCGGCGGAAATCCGCGTCGTCACGGCGCGGGTCGTAGACGCCACGGCACAGCATCGCCAGCGCCCAGGCCGGATCGGTTTCGGCGTCCAGGGTCACTTGTGACAGCCAGGGTGCAGGCAGCAGATCGCTCAGATTGACCCGGGCCGGCTGGCCGAGGAAATCGCAATACGCCTGATAGATCTGCGCCGTGCCCCGCTGCTTGCCGTCGAGGCTGTAACCGGCAATGTGCGGCGTCGCCAACACACAGAGATCGGCCAGCGCCGCATCGACTTCCGGCTCGCCTTCCCAGACGTCCAGCACTGCTTGCAGGTCTTCCCGGTCCAGCAGCACATCGCGCAAAGCCGCGTTGTTGACCACCGGACCGCGGCTGGCATTGATCAGCCAGGCACCGGGTTTGAGTCGGTTCAGCTGCTTCTTGTCAAACAAATGCCAGGTCGACTGCGGGCCTTTTTTGGTCAGCGGCGTGTGCAGGCTGATCACGTCGCATTGCTCGATGATCTGTTCCAGGCTGACGTAATCGCCCCCTTCGGCGGCTTGCCGTGGCGGATCGCAGACCAGGGTTTTCCAGCCCAGACCCTGCAGGACCTTGACCAGACGCCCTCCGACCTGACCGGCCCCGACCACGCCGTAGGTGCGTTGAGTCAGGTCGACGCCTTCGATTTCGGACAGGGTCAGCAGGCTGCCGAGCACATAGTCGACCACCCCCCGGGCATTGCAGCCCGGTGCGCTGGACCAGGTGATGCCGGCCTGGGCGAAGTAATCCAGATCCAGGTGATCGGTGCCGATGGTGCAGGTGCCGACGAAGCGAACGTTGCTGCCCTCGAGCAGTGCGCGGTTGACGTTGGTCACCGAGCGCACCAGCAGCACATCGGCCTGCTCGACGGTGGCGCGGTCGATGGAACGTCCCGGCACCCGGCGGATTTCGCCGAAACCTTCAAAGAAGGCGTCGAGCAGGGGGATATTTTCGTCGGCAACAATCAGCATGGCAGGCTCCTTTGGCGGATCGGCAGTGTAGGCGGATAACGCCCGCCGCGCACCCCCGCCACATCGATGAAATCTCTCGCTTGATCGTTCCCACGCTCCGCGTGGGAATGCCTCATGTGACGCTCTGCGTCACGCTTTTAAAAAGGGACGCAGAGCGTCCCGGGCTGCATTCCCACGCGGAGCGTGGGAACGATCAGATCAGAAACCGAATGCGTAATTACAAATCCCCAACACAGTCTTTTCCTGACCATTGCGTCAAGGCGTAGAATGCGCCGCCTTGCGCATCAAAACCCTGGACGCTTTGCCTGTGAATTCCGTAACTGACACTTCCACCCAAATTCGCACCACGCCGGTTCGCGTCGAACTCAAGGGCCTGCTCGGGCTCGCCGTGCCGATCATGATCGCGCAGCTGGCCACCACGGCCATGGGCTTCGTCGACGCGGTCATGGCCGGGCGTGTCAGCCCGCGAGACCTGGCCTCGGTGGCGCTGGGCAACTCGATCTGGATTCCGGTTTACCTGTTGATGTCCGGCGTGCTGTTGGCCACCACCCCCAAGGTTGCCCAGCGTTTTGGCGCCGCGCAGTTCGACCAGATCGCTCCGCTGGTGCGCCAGGCCCTGTGGCTGGCGCTCTGTGTCGGATTGATCGGCAGCGGACTGCTGCTCAGCGCCGAGCCGATCCTGCACTGGATGAAGGTCGATCCGCAGTTGATCGAGCCGAGCATGGGCTACCTGCACGGCATCGCCTTCGGTTTTCCCGGCATTGCCTTTTATTACGTACTGCGCTGCTACAGCGATGGCATGGGCCGCACCCGCCCGAGCATGGTCATCGGCCTGTGCGGCCTGTTGCTGAACATCCCGCTCAACTATGCGCTGATTTATGGCCATTTCGGCTTGCCCGCATTGGGTGGTGTCGGTTGCGGTTGGGCCAGCGGCATCGTGATGTGGTTCATGGCCTTGAGCATGGCCGGCTGGACTTTCTGGGCGCCCTTCTATGCCCGCACCCGGGTCCTGGCGCGTTTCGATCGTCCACAATGGGCCGTGATCAAACGGTTGGTGAGCATCGGCCTGCCGATCGGCATCGCCGTGTTCGCCGAGTCCAGCATCTTCGCAGTCATCGCCCTGCTGATCGGCAGCCTCGGCCCGACGGTGGTCGCCGGGCACCAGATTGCTCTGAACATCAGTTCACTGCTGTTCATGATTCCGTATTCCCTGGGGATGGCGGTGACCGTGCGGGTCGGTCAGGCACTGGGCGCCGGCAATCCTTATCAGGCGCGCTTTGCGGCCAAGGTCGGACTGGGCGCGGCACTGGTGTTCGCGGCGTTCTCGGCCAGCCTGATCATGTTGCTGCGCGAACCGATCGCTTCGATCTACACCCCCGACAGGACGGTGATCCAGATCGCTTCGATGCTGATCGTGTATGCCGCGCTGTATCAGTTCTCCGATGCCATCCAGGTAATCTGCGCCGGAGCGCTGCGTGGCTATCAGGACACTCGGGTGACGATGATCCTGACGCTGTTCGCCTACTGGGGCATCGGTTTGCCGGTGGGTTATGTGCTGGGGTTGACCGACTTGTTCGGCCCGGCCAGCGGCCCGAGCGGGCTGTGGGAAGGTTTGATCGCGGGCTTGAGTTGCGCAGCGCTGATGCTGTCGATCCGCCTGACACGCAGTGCGCGCAAGCGGATTCGCAGCGGCCATTCGGCGGGCTGAGCCCTTTCCACAAAAACTCTGGAAGCTAAATAACTGTGGGAGCGAGCCTGCTCGCGATAGCGGTCAGTCAATCAACACCGATGTTGAATGGACCACCGCATCGCGAGCAGGCTCGCTCACACAGGGTTGGTGTCTGGTCTGGCCTTAGCCGGACTTCTTGCGAATCCAGTACAGATAGGTACCGGCGTCTTCGTGCTGCGCCACCAGTTCGTGGTCGAGAAACACGCAGAACTTGGGAATGTCGCGGCGGGTCGACGGGTCGGTGGCGATCACCTTGAGCAGACCGCCAGGCGCCAGGTCACGGATGTGCTGGTGCAGCATCATCACCGGCTCCGGACAGTTGAGGCCGGTGGCGTCGAGGGTGCCGTCTACCGGCGTATCAAGCATTTCACTCATGATTCACTCCTGAAACTGGCCGGCATTGTCGCGCATTGTCGGGGTTCGGTCATCTGCGACGTGGCGTCACGCCGTCCCTGTAGGAGCGAGCATGCTCGCGATGGACCAGAGAGCGCCGTTGGGTGTCAGGTACCCAGCGTTATCGTTGACGACCATCGCGAGCATGCTCGCTCCTACAGGAATCAAAAACGATCAGCGGGATTTCGGCTTTTTCACGTCCAGTCGACGCAAATGGCAGGTGACCTCTTCACGATCGTGGTACAGCTGCTTGCAGCCCACCTCGACCTTGATGCCCCGCGCCTTGAAGCCGTCGGCGATGCGTTCCAGCAGGCGCTTCACCTCGGCATAACGCTGCTTCATTGGCAACTTGAGGTTGACCACCGCTTCGCGGCAATGCCCCTCACCAATCCACTCCTCCAGCATCGCCGCGTTGCGCGCCGGCTTCTCGACGATGTCGCAGACCATCCAGTCCACCGGCTGCTTGGGCTTGAAGGTGAAACCGTCGGCCATCAGGTGCTGGACCAACCCCGTGTCCATCAGGCTTTCAGCCATCGGACCGTTGTCGATGGCGGTCACCAGCATGCCGCGGTTGACCAGTTGCCAGGTCCAGCCGCCGGGCGCGGCGCCGAGATCGACGCCGGTCATGTCGCTGTGCAGGCGGTCGTCCCACTGATCCCGCGGGATGAAGTGATGCCAGGCTTCCTCCAGTTTCAGCGTCGAACGGCTGGGTGCCTCCCGAGGGAATTTCAGGCGCGGAATGCCCATCGGCCACATCGCCTGATTGTCGGATTCCGCCAGGCCGACGAACACTTCACGGCCACTTTTGAAGGTCAGCAGCAAACGCGGCTTGCTGGCGTCGTCCACCAGCCTGCCGGCACCGACCAGCGCCTTGCGCAGCGGGCCTTCAAACTTCTTGCAGAAGGTCGACAGCTCTTTACCGTCGTTAGTGTCGACCACTTCCAGCCACAGGCTGCCGCAGGTCGGGAAATCCGCCAGATGGGCGAGGATCACGCTGATACGATCGGTTTCCGGCAAATCGAGGAACATCCCTCGTGCCCATTGGCGCGGGAAGATCAACTGGTCGAAACGCTGGCCGCGCATCAGGCGTTCCGCGCCACCTTCCTCGGTGCAGACGAATTCGGCACAGGCACTGGCGGGTTTGGCCTTGGCATAACCCGCCACGTTCAGCCGTGCGGCGATGTCGGAAATCTCGGAGCAGACTTCACCTTCGAAGCCCGGCCGGCAATGCATAAAAAGGGTATTCATTCTTACTCCTGGGCAGATGGCCAAGCGGGCCACTGCGCGATGTCCAGGCTTGCGCTGGAGCAAAGCCTGTCACGAAAACCGGCGCATGATAGCCGAGTTCGCAGCCCGGGACTTGTCTGATATCCATTGGTTTAGTGGCGCCACACCATCGGACGATGGCCGCCATCGGATCGAACGATCAGCATTGTCATGGACTCTGAGTATCGTACCCGCCGAGATGCAACACAGATCATCCGGTGGTTCGCCTTACGCACCAAACCGGGCTAGGTTTAATGCTCTGCCCGTTCCCTCAGTCCGTAGCCGTGCGGATGCAAAGGAGTGATCGCAATGCCGTCCCTCGATAGCCTGAAAACCCTCAAGACCCTGCAAGTCGACGACAAGACCTACCATTATTTCAGCCTGCCGGATGCCGCCAAAAGCCTGGGCGATCTGGACCAGCTGCCGATGTCGTTGAAAGTGCTACTGGAAAACCTGCTGCGCTGGGAAGACGCAAAAACCGTCACCGGCGCCGACCTCAAGGCGATTGCCGCCTGGCTCAAGGAGCGCCGCTCCGACCGCGAGATCCAGTACCGTCCGGCGCGGGTCCTGATGCAGGACTTCACCGGCGTGCCCGCCGTGGTCGACCTTGCCGCCATGCGCGCCGCGATGGCCCAGGCCGGTGGCGACCCGCAGCGAATCAACCCGCTGTCGCCGGTGGATCTGGTGATCGACCACTCGGTCATGGTCGACAAGTTCGCCAGCAGCAGCGCCTTCGAACAGAACGTCGACATCGAAATGCAGCGCAATGGCGAGCGTTACGCGTTCCTGCGCTGGGGCCAGAGCGCCTTCGACAATTTCAGCGTGGTGCCACCGGGCACCGGGATCTGCCATCAGGTGAATCTTGAATACCTGGGCAAAACCGTCTGGACCAAAGACGAGGACGGCCGCACCTACGCCTTCCCGGACACCCTGGTCGGCACCGACTCGCACACCACCATGATCAATGGCCTCGGCGTTCTCGGCTGGGGCGTCGGCGGTATCGAGGCGGAAGCGGCGATGCTGGGCCAGCCGGTGTCGATGCTGATTCCGGAAGTGATCGGCTTCAAACTCACCGGCAAGCTCAAGGAAGGCATCACCGCCACCGACCTGGTGCTGACCGTCACGCAGATGCTGCGCAAGAAAGGCGTGGTCGGCAAATTCGTCGAGTTCTATGGCGATGGTCTGGCCGATCTGCCGCTGGCGGACCGCGCGACTATCGCCAACATGGCCCCGGAATACGGTGCCACCTGCGGTTTCTTCCCGGTGGATGACGTCACTCTGGGGTACCTGCGCCTGTCGGGTCGCCCGCTGGAAACCGTGAAACTGGTCGAGGCCTACAGCAAGGCTCAGGGCCTGTGGCGCCTGCCGGGCAAGGAGCCGGTGTTCACTGACAGCCTGGCGCTGGACATGGCCAGCGTCGAAGCCAGCCTCGCCGGTCCCAAGCGTCCTCAGGACCGCGTGTCGCTGCCTAATGTTGCGCAAGCCTTCAGCGATTTCCTCGGTATCGCGCTCAAACCCACCAGTAAAGAGGAAGGCCGCCTGGAAAGCGAAGGCGGTGGCGGCGTGGCGGTGGGCAACGCGGACATGGCCGGGGAAGCAGACTATGAATTCGAAGGCCAGACCCACCGGCTGAAAAACGGCGCGGTGGTGATCGCCGCGATCACTTCTTGCACCAACACCTCAAACCCAAGCGTGATGATGGCCGCCGGTCTGGTGGCGAAAAAGGCTGTGGAAAAAGGCCTGCGGCGCAAACCTTGGGTGAAAAGCTCGCTGGCGCCCGGTTCGAAAGTGGTCACCGACTACTATAAGGCGGCCGGCCTGACGCAATACCTCGATGAACTGGGCTTCGACCTGGTCGGTTATGGTTGCACCACCTGCATCGGCAACTCCGGACCCTTGCCGGAACCGATCGAGAAAGCCATCCAGCAAGCCGACCTGACCGTGGCCTCGGTTCTGTCGGGCAACCGCAACTTCGAAGGCCGAGTCCACCCGCTGGTGAAAACCAACTGGCTAGCCTCGCCGCCGCTGGTGGTCGCCTATGCCCTGGCCGGCACCGTGCGCATCGACCTCAGTCGCGAGCCCTTGGGCGAGGACAAAAACGGCCAACTGGTTTACCTGCGCGATATCTGGCCGAGCAGCCAGGAAATCGCCGATGCCGTAGAGCGGGTCAACACTTCGATGTTCCACAAGGAGTACGCCGAGGTGTTCGCCGGTGACGCCCAGTGGCAGGCGATCGAAGTGCCGCAAGCGGCCACCTACGTCTGGCAGGACGATTCCACCTACATCCAGCATCCGCCGTTTTTCGACGGCATCGGCGGCCCGCCACCGGTGGTCAAGGATGTAAAGGCAGCGCGGGTGCTGGCGTTGCTGGGCGACTCGGTGACCACCGACCACATCTCGCCGGCCGGCAACATCAAGGCCGACAGCCCGGCGGGACGCTATCTGCGGGAGAAAGGCGTGGAACCGCGGGATTTCAACTCCTACGGTTCGCGACGCGGCAATCATGAAGTGATGATGCGCGGCACCTTCGCCAACATCCGCATTCGCAATGAAATGCTCGGTGGCGAAGAAGGCGGCAACACCCTGTACATCCCGACCGGGGAGAAACTGGCGATCTACGACGCAGCCATGCGCTATCAGGCGGCAGGTACTCCGCTGGTGGTGATCGCCGGCCAGGAATACGGAACCGGATCGAGCCGCGACTGGGCGGCCAAGGGCACCAATCTGCTGGGGGTCAAGGCGGTCATCGCCGAAAGCTTCGAGCGGATTCACCGCTCCAACCTGGTGGGCATGGGCGTGCTGCCGTTGCAGTTCAAGCTGGATCAGAATCGCAAGACCCTGAACCTTCGCGGCACCGAGACGGTGGATATCCTCGGCCTGACAGGCGTGGAGCTGACGCCGCGGATGAACCTGACCCTGGTCATCACCCGTGAAAACGGCATTCAGGAAAAGGTCGATGTACTGTGCCGGATCGATACGCTCAATGAAGTGGAGTACTTCAAGTCGGGTGGGATCCTGCATTATGTGTTGCGACAGCTGATCGCTTCGTAGCGTTGCCGCTGACAAAAACACCGCCTTCGGGCGGTGTTTTTCTGGACGCAATTTCATCACTGACACAGAGCTAATGTGGGAGCGGGCTTGCTCGCGAATGCGGTCTATCAGTCGACAAAGATGTGGCTGACCCACCGCATTCGCGAGCAAGCCCGCTCCCACAATGGACTGCGGCACGCTGTAGAGTTCACACCATTCAAGGATTTCACATGCTCGCTCTGCCATGGACCTGCCTCGCCCTTCTCTCCCTAGGTTACGGCATGGCCCTCACCTACGGCCATCTCGGCGGATTCGCCGCCATCTCCGTCGTGTTGCTGCTGGTCGCCGGCTTTGCCGTCCGCCAACAGAAACTCGCCCTGGGTCGCTACCTCGGCCACGGCCTGCTCATCATCCTCGCACTGGCCCTGGCGACCCACTGGCTGCCCGGTTTCTACAACGGCCGGGTCATCGACCCGCAACGCTTCACCGATGATGCCGTGCCGTTTTCCATGTATCTGAATCTGGACAAACCCCTGATCGGCTTCTGGCTGTTGCTGGTCTGCCCGTGGATTGTCGGCCGGCGCTCACTGCGATTGACCGGGTATGCAACGGCTCTATCGTTGCTGCTCAGTGCCGTACTGGCCCTGGGCGGCGCGCTGTTGCTGGGTGTCATCGACTGGGCGCCGAAATGGCCGGAACATGCCTGGCTGTGGCTGCTCAACAACCTGCTGCTGGTGACCCTGGTCGAGGAAGCCCTTTTTCGCGGCTACATCCAGGGCGGCCTGACTCGATGCTTCGAACGCCTGCCCCATGGCGAGAATCTCGCCCTGCTACTGGCGTCATTACTGTTCGGCCTGGTTCACATGGGCGCCGGCTGGCAATGGGTATTGCTGGCAACTCTGGCCGGTATCGGCTACGGCCTGGCCTACCGTTTCGGCGGGCTGGCGGCGGCGATTGCTACCCACTTCGGCTTGAACCTGCTGCATTTCGGCCTGTTCACCTATCCGATGCTCGCCGGCTGACGCAAGGGGCATTTTGCGATGCGCTAGTGATTATCGAAAAATATTCTCAACAAATCCTGACCGTGGCCGATACAGCACTTGAAAGCCTTGCGGACTAAAAAAGCCATGCGTAACAACCAGCCAATTACACAGCGCGAACGGACCTTCCCGGCTCAGCAACGGTTGATTTCCACCACCGATGCCAAGGGTGTGATCAGCTACTGCAACGACGCCTTCGTCGAGATCAGCGGCTTCACTCGTGAGGAACTGATCCGCGCGCCGCACAACCTGGTGCGTCACCCTGACGTTCCGACCGCGGTGTTCGCGCACATGTGGGCGACACTCAAGCAAGGCTTGCCATGGATGGGCATTGTCAAGAATCGCTGCAAGAACGGGGATCACTACTGGGTCAACGCCTATGTGACGCCGGTCTTCGAAGGCAATCAGGTGGTCGGTTACGAGTCGGTGCGGGTCAAGCCCACCGCCGAACAGATCAGCCGTGCCGAAGCGCTTTACCAACGCATCAACCAGGGCAAGCCGGCCGTTCCCTCGACCGATAAATGGTTGCCGATCCTGCAGGACTGGCTGCCGTTCATTCTGGTCAGCCAGCTGAGCTTCATGATCGGCGCCTCGCTCAACTCCCAATGGGGTTTTGCCCTGGCCGCCGGTCTTTCGGTGCCGCTGGGCCTGATGGGCCTGAGTTGGCAGCAGCGCGGCATCAAGCGTCTGTTGCGCCTGGCCGAACAGACCACTTCCGATCCGCTGATCGCGCAGATGTACACCGACAGTCGTGGCGCCCAGGCGCGTCTGGAGATGTCGATCCTCAGTCAGGAAGCCCGTCTGAAAACCTGCCTGACCCGCCTGCAGGACACAGCCGAGCATTTGACCGAGCAAGCGAAACAGTCCGATGCCCTGGCGCACAACAGCTCTTCGGGGCTGGAACGCCAGCGCGTGGAAACCGAGCAGGTGGCCACTGCCGTGAACCAGATGGCCGCCACCACTCAGGAAGTCGCCAGCCATGTGCAGCGCACCGCCGATGCGACTCAGGAAGCCAATCGCCTGACCGGACGTGGCCGCGATATCGCCGGGGAAACCCGCGAAGCCATTCAGCGCTTGTCTGTCGTGGTTGGCGAAACCGGCCAGACCGTGACCCAGCTGGCTCGGGACAGCGATGAGATCGGCGGTGTGGTCGATGTGATCAAGGGCATTGCCGACCAGACCAACCTGCTGGCGCTGAACGCGGCCATCGAGGCGGCCCGTGCCGGTGAGATGGGTCGTGGTTTTGCGGTGGTCGCCGATGAGGTGCGCCAGCTGGCGCAGCGCACCAGCGAATCCACGGGGCAGATCCATGCCTTGATCGCCAAGCTGCAACAGACCGCCGGGACCGCGGTGCAAACCATGGAAGCCGGGCATCGTCAGGCCGAGGAAGGCGTGGCGCGGGTACTGGAAGCGGACCAGGCGCTGGTGGGGATCAGCGAAGCGGTGGCCAACATCACCGACATGACCACCCAGATCGCTGCGGCGACCGAAGAGCAAAGCGCGGTGGCCGAGGAAATCAGCCGCAACATCAGCAACATTTCCGAACTGGCCGATCAGACTTCGGAACAGGCGCAGAACTCGGCGCTGCTGAGCGAAGAACTGACCAAGACGGCGAATACCCAGTATTCGTTGGTGGAGCGGTTTAACCGCTGATTGTTGGTGGCTCGAACAAAACCCGGACAGCGAAAGCTTCCGGGTTTTTTATTATTGGGCTTAAAGGTGTGTTGCTCTTACTGGCCTCTTCGCGGGCAAGCCTCGCTCCTACAAGGGTTTGTGATCGACACAGAACCTTGTAGGAGCGAGGCTTGCCCGCGAAGAGGCCCGCCAGGACAACACAAACCTCACTGCAGAAACGCAGCCACCCGCTCCGCCGCCGAAGCCAAATGTTGCTCATGACTGAACCCCGAAGCCTTCAGCGGCTTCAAATCATGATCCGCCGCCACCAGCCAGCACACCTCGATCGCGGGTGACAGTTCATACCCCGCCACCGCCTCGCGATTACCCAAAGCATCGCGCTCACCCTGCACGATCAACGTCCGCGTCTTCAACCCGGCCAGATGCTCGACCCGTGGCTTCTCCGGCTTGCCCACCGCATAGAACGGATACCCCAGGCACACCAGCGCATCCGCGCCGAGTTCATCGGCGAGCAGGCTGGCCATCCGCCCGCCCATGGATTTGCCGCCGATCGCCAGCGGCCCGGTGACATGGCGCCGCACCTGGGCATACACCTCGCGCCAGCATTCAAGCAATTTCGGCGCCGGGTTCGGCGGACGTTTGCCGCCATCGACACGCCGCTGTGCCATATAGGGAAACTCGAAGCGCAGCACGTTGACCCCAAGCGCCGCGAGGCGTGTGGCCATGTCATTCATCCAGTCGCTGTCCATGGGCGCGCCGGCACCATGGGCGAGGATCAATGTCGCCGAATCCGGTGCCACGGCGGCATTCCACAACCATCCGTGATCGCGCACGCACTGCGCCCATTGATCCCCGTCAATACCGGCCTTGTGCCGTTTGTCCATGCTTGCCTCGCATTTAGTCTGCCTATAACTCCGGTCCAGGGATGCGCCGCTGGCGCACGCCTGGACTGAACCGTGGATGGGGAACCATGAACACTTCTATCAGTACCGCCTACAACTATAAGGTGGTCCGCCAATTCGCCATTATGACGGTGGTGTGGGGCATCGTCGGCATGGGGCTCGGGGTTTTTCTCGCTGCCCAGTTGGTCTGGCCCGAACTCAACTTCAACTTGCCGTGGACCAGTTTCGGTCGCTTGCGCCCGCTGCACACCAATGCGGTGATCTTCGCCTTTGGTGGCTGCGCGCTGTTTGCCAGCTCGTTCTACTCAGTGCAGCGCACCTGCCAGACTCAATTGTTCGCGCCGAAAATCGCCGCGTTCTGCTTCTGGGGCTGGCAACTGGTGATCCTGCTGGCGGCCATCAGCCTGCCACTGGGCTACACCAGCTCCAAGGAATACGCCGAGCTGGAATGGCCGATCGACATCCTGATCACCATCGTCTGGGTCGCCTACGCGATCGTGTTCTTCGGCACGGTGATGCAGCGCAAGACCAAACACATCTACGTCGGCAACTGGTTCTTCGGCGGGTTCATCATCACCGTCGCCATCCTGCACATCGTCAACAACCTTGAGTTGCCGGTGAGCTTCACCAAGTCCTACTCGATCTACGCCGGTGCCACCGATGCCATGGTGCAGTGGTGGTACGGCCACAACGCCGTGGGCTTTTTCCTCACCGCGGGCTTTTTGGGGATGATGTATTACTTCGTGCCCAAGCAGGCCGAGCGCCCGGTGTATTCGTATCGCCTGTCGATCGTGCATTTCTGGGCGCTGATCACCCTGTACATCTGGGCCGGCCCTCACCACCTGCACTACACCGCGCTGCCGGACTGGGCGCAGTCGCTGGGCATGGTGATGTCGCTGATCCTGCTGGCGCCAAGCTGGGGCGGCATGATCAACGGCATGATGACCCTCTCGGGCGCCTGGCATAAGTTGCGCAGCGACCCGATCCTGCGCTTCCTCGTGGTGTCGCTGGCGTTCTACGGCATGTCGACCTTCGAAGGTCCGATGATGGCGATCAAAACCGTGAACGCCCTCTCCCACTACACCGACTGGACTATCGGCCACGTACACGCCGGCGCGCTCGGTTGGGTCGCGATGATTTCCATCGGCGCGCTGTACCACATGATCCCGAAAGTCTTCGGTCGCCCACAGATGCACAGCATCGGCCTGATCAACGCGCACTTCTGGCTCGCCACCATCGGCACCGTTCTGTACATCGCGTCGATGTGGGTCAACGGCATCGCCCAGGGCCTGATGTGGCGCGCGGTGAACGAGGACGGCACGCTGACCTACTCCTTCGTCGAAACCCTGGTGGCCAGCCACCCGGGCTTCATCGTGCGACTGATCGGCGGGGCGGTGTTCCTCAGCGGCATGTTGCTGATGGCTTACAACACCTGGCGCACCGTGCGGGCCTCGCAGCCTGCCGACGTCGCCGCTGCCGCGCAGATGGCTTGAGGAGCTCGCGATGAAACACGAAACGATTGAAAAAAACGTCGGCCTGCTGATGCTGCTGATGGTACTCGCCGTGAGCATCGGCGGCCTGACCCAGATCGTCCCGCTGTTCTTCCAGGACGTGACCAACAAGCCGGTGGACGGCATGAAGCCCTACACCGCGCTGCAACTCGAAGGCCGCGACATCTACATCCGCGAAGGTTGCGTGGGCTGTCACTCGCAGATGATCCGCCCGTTCCGCGCCGAGACCGAACGCTACGGCCACTACTCGGTTGCCGGCGAGAGCGTCTGGGATCACCCGTTCCTGTGGGGCTCGAAACGTACCGGTCCCGATCTGGCCCGGGTCGGCGCGCGCTACTCGGATGACTGGCACCGCGCGCATTTGTACAACCCGCGCAACGTGGTGCCGGAATCGAAGATGCCTGCCTACCCATGGCTGGTAGCCAACGCGCTGGACAGCAGTCACACCGAAACCAAGCTGCGCGCCATGCGCACCCTGGGCGTGCCTTACACCGACGAGGACATTGCGGGCGCGACCGAGTCGCTCAAGGGCAAGACCGAAATGGACGCACTGGTCGCCTACCTGCAAGTGCTCGGCACTGCCATCAAGAGCAAGAGGTGAACAATGGTCTTTGAAATGAGCACTGGAATGATCCGTGACCTGGGCACCGTGGTGGTGTTCGTGGCCTTCGTCGGCCTGACCCTGTGGGTGTTCAACGCCAAGCGCAGCCCGGAGTTCGCCGAAGCGCGTCTGCTGCCGTTCGCCGACGAACCACAACCCGACACGACCCAAGAATCAGCAACAAGGAGTACCCGGCCATGACCACCTTCTGGAGTACGTGGATCTGCGTACTGACCATCGGCAGCCTGATCGGCCTGACCTGGCTGCTGATCGGCACCCGCCGGGGCGAGACCAAGGGCAGCGTCGACCAGACCATGGGCCACAGCTTCGACGGCATCGAGGAGTACGACAACCCGCTGCCGCAATGGTGGTTCATGCTGTTCGCCGGCACTCTGGTGTTTGCCGTCGGCTACCTGATCCTCTATCCGGGCCTGGGCAACTGGAAAGGCATCCTGCCCGGCTACGAGAACGGCTGGACCGGCGCGCACGAGTGGGAAAAGGAGATGGACAAGGCCGACGCCAAATTCGGGCCGATCTTCGCCAAATTCGCCGCGATGCCATTGGAAGATGTGGCGCAGGATCCGCAGGCGCTGAAGATGGGCGGACGCCTGTTCGCCTCCAACTGCTCGGTGTGCCATGGCTCGGACGCCAAGGGTGCTTTCGGTTTCCCCAACCTGACCGACAACGACTGGCGCTGGGGCGGCGATGCGCAGACCATCAAGACCACCATCATGGGCGGTCGCATGGCGGCGATGCCGGCCTGGGGTGAAATCCTCGGCGAAGCCGGTGTGAAAAACGTCGCCGCTTACGTGCGCCACGAACTGGCGGGCCTGCCGCTGCCGGCTGACGACACCGCCGACCTGCAAGCCGGCCAGCAGATGTTCAGCACCACCTGTACTGCCTGCCACGGCGCCACCGGCCAGGGCACCGAAGCCATGGGCGCGCCGAACCTGACGCACCCGGCCGGCTTCATCTACGGCTCGAGCCTGGCGCAGCTTCAACAGACCATCCGCCATGGTCGCCAGGGCCACATGCCGGCCCAGAGCGAACTGCTCGGCAACGACAAAGTGCAATTGCTGGCCGCGTATGTGTACAGCCTGTCCCACGGATTGAATACCGATCGCCTGCAGGCCGAAGGCAAAAAGCAGTAATCGCTGAACGCTCTACTGCCGCATTCTCCCGAATGCGGCAGTTCCCTCCTTCTTTGCGACTCATTGTCGCACCCTCCAATAGACCGCCTTTCGGTTCCCCGGATTCGGGTCTACGCTTTCCCCGAAGCGGACTGGCCGATGCCGGTTCCAGGTCGACCCTGAACGATGTGTTCGACGAATCTGCCCGATGACAGGCCGCAAAGGCTGGTAGATACCGGCTGTCGCGTCAATTGCCTTCGGTCACAGGAAGGTTGCATTCGAACACACCTCGTAACATCCGACCTGACCCCCTCGCCCATCCAGTCTTGAGTGGCCATTTGCCTGTGGGCAAATTTGCCCTTACGCGGCGCATGGAAAGGCCGCAGAATCAGCTTTTGAAAGCATTGACCCAAGTCATGGCGCGTTGCAATGACCCCCTGCTTTCTACATACTTGCGCCGATTTTTAATCCTAATAAAACACCCAAACCGTGGAACCTTAGAATGAGCACAGCAATCAGTCCGACTGCTTATAACTATAAGGTAGTCCGCCAGTTCGCCATCATGACGGTGGTCTGGGGGATCCTTGGCATGGGGCTCGGTGTCTTCATCGCCTCTCAACTGGTCTGGCCGGAATTGAACTTCGGTCTGCCCTGGACGAGCTTTGGACGCCTGCGCCCGTTGCACACAAACCTGGTGATTTTCGCCTTCGGTGGTTGTGCACTGTTTGCCACTTCCTATTACGTCGTGCAGCGAACCTGCCAAACGCGACTGATTTCCGACAGCCTCGCGGCCTTCACCTTCTGGGGTTGGCAAGCGGTGATCGTCGGCGCCATCGTTACCTTGCCGCTGGGTTACACCACCACCAAGGAATACGCTGAGCTGGAATGGCCTCTGGCTATTCTGCTGGCCATCGTCTGGGTCACCTACGGTCTGGTGTTCTTCGGCACCATCACCAAGCGCAAGACCAAGCACATCTATGTCGGCAACTGGTTCTACGGCGCATTCATCGTCGTGACCGCGATGCTGCACATCGTCAACCACATGTCGCTGCCGGTCAGCCTGTTCAAGTCCTACTCCGCCTACTCGGGTGCGACGGATGCGATGATCCAGTGGTGGTACGGCCACAACGCCGTGGGCTTCTTCCTGACCACCGGCTTCCTGGGGATGATGTACTACTTCGTGCCGAAACAGGCCGAGCGTCCGATCTACTCCTATCGCCTGTCGATCGTGCACTTCTGGGCACTGATCACTCTCTACATCTGGGCCGGTCCTCACCACCTGCACTACACCGCTCTGCCGGATTGGGCACAATCGCTGGGCATGGCGATGTCGATCATCCTGCTGGCTCCGAGCTGGGGCGGCATGATCAACGGCATGATGACCCTGTCGGGCGCCTGGCATAAGCTGCGCACCGACCCGATCCTGCGCTTCCTGGTGGTTTCCCTGGCCTTCTACGGCATGTCGACCTTCGAAGGTCCGATGATGGCGATCAAGACCGTGAACTCGCTGTCGCACTACACCGACTGGACCATCGGCCACGTACACGCCGGTGCCTTGGGCTGGGTTGCGATGATTTCGATCGGTGCGGTCTACCACATGATTCCAAAACTGTTCGGTCGTGCGCAGATGCACAGCGTCGGCCTGATCAACGCGCACTTCTGGCTCGCGACCATCGGTACCGTTCTGTACATCGCCTCGATGTGGGTAAACGGCATCACCCAGGGCCTGATGTGGCGTGCGATCAACGATGACGGCACCCTCACCTACTCGTTCGTCGAAGCACTGCAAGCCAGCCACCCGGGCTTCATCGTCCGCGCACTGGGCGGCGCATTCTTCGCCACCGGCATGCTGCTCATGGCCTACAACGTATGGCGCACCGTCCGTGCCTCGAACCCGGCAGAAGCTGAAGCCGCCGAACAGATCGCTGTAGTTGGAGCTCACTGATGAAGCATGAAGCAGTCGAGAAGAACATTGGCCTGCTGGCCTTCTTCATGGTCATCGCCGTCAGCGTCGGCGGCCTGACCCAGATCGTTCCGCTGTTTTTCCAGGACGTGACCAACAAGCCGGTCGAGGGCATGAAGCCTCGCTCCGCCCTTGAACTGGAAGGCCGCGACATCTACATCGCCAACGGCTGTGTCAGCTGCCACTCGCAGATGATCCGTCCGTTCCGTGCCGAAACCGAACGTTACGGGCACTACTCGGTCGCCGGTGAAAGCGTCTGGGATCACCCGTTCCTGTGGGGTTCCAAGCGTACCGGTCCGGACCTGGCCCGTGTCGGCGGTCGTTACTCCGATGACTGGCAGCGTGCGCACCTGTACAACCCGCGCAACGTGGTGCCGGAGTCGAAGATGCCGGCCTACCCGTTCCTCGTGGAAAACAAGCTCGACGGCAAAGACACCGCCAAGAAAATGGAAGTCTTGCGCACGCTCGGCGTCCCTTACACCGACGAAGACATCGCCGGTGCCAAGGATGCCGTGAAGGGCAAAACCGAAATGGACGCGCTGGTGGCCTATCTGCAAGGCCTGGGCACCATCATCAAAAGCAAACGGTGATCTAAATGGATATCGGGATGATTCGTGGCCTGGGCACCGTCGTGGTGATGGTGGCCTTCGTGGGTCTAGCCTTGTGGGTGTTCAGCCCCAAGCGCAAGTCGGAGTTTGAAGACGCGACCTTGCTGCCTTTCGCGGATGATCCCGAAGCCATCAAGCACGTCGAGCAAGCTTCTAGGAGTAACAAAGAATGACTACATTCTGGAGTCTGTACGTCACAGTCCTCAGTCTCGGTACGATCTTTTGCCTGACCTGGCTGCTGTTGTCGACCCGCAAGGGCCAGCGCAGCGAGGCCACCGAAGAGACGGTTGGGCACTCTTTCGACGGGATCGAGGAGTACGACAACCCGCTGCCGAAATGGTGGTTCATGCTGTTCGTGGGCACCATCGTTTTCGCCCTGGGCTACCTGGTGCTGTACCCGGGCCTGGGCAACTGGAAAGGCCTGCTGCCAGGTTACAACTACCTGGATAACGAGAAGCAGACCGCGTTCGCCAACGGCCAGACCGGCTGGACCGGCGTTCACGAGTGGGAAAAGGAAATGGCTCGTTCGGACGCCAAGTTCGGTCCGATCTTCGCCAAGTTCGCCGCCATGCCGATTGAAGAAGTGGCCAAGGACCCGCAAGCCCTGAAGATGGGTGGCCGCCTGTTCGCCTCCAACTGTTCGGTCTGCCACGGTTCCGACGCCAAGGGCGCCTACGGCTTCCCTAACCTGACCGACAACGATTGGCGCTGGGGCGGCGAGCCGGAAGCCATCAAGACCACCATCATGGGCGGTCGCCACGCGGTCATGCCGGCGTGGGCTGACGTGATCGGCGAGCAAGGTGTAGCGGACGTTGCCGCGTTCATCGTGACCAACCTCGACGGCCGCAAACTGCCGGAAGGCACCAAGGCCGATGCGGCCAACGGCCAGAAGCTGTTCGCTGCCAACTGCGTGGCCTGCCACGGTCCGGAAGGCAAAGGCACCCCGGCCATGGGCGCGCCAAACCTGACTCACCCGGCGGCGTTCATTTACGGTTCGAGCTTCGCTCAACTGCAGCAGACCATCCGTTACGGCCGTCAGGGCCAGATGCCTGCGCAAGAGCAGATGCAAGGCAACGACAAGGTTCACCTGCTGGCCGCTTACGTCTACAGCCTGTCTCATGGTGAGAAGGCTCCGGTGGAAGATGCTCAGTAAGGCAAACGCCTCGGGCGATTGAACCCAAGCAGCGCTTCACAAAAAATCCGATGCCAGTCTCCTGGCATCGGATTTTTTATGCCCGACGCACTCCTCCTGTAGGAGCGAGCACGCTCGCGATGGAGTCTCAGCCACCGCGGGGTGTCAGACAGCCAGCGTTATCGTTGACGACCATCGCGAGCGTGCTCGCTCCTACAGGGGTTACGCTCCGGATTCAGGATCGCTTGCGGGCAAGTCTGGGGAAGTCTGCCCGGTTTCTTCCCGCTCGATCGCCTGCGGATCATCCTGCGCCTCACCGACACCACTGTGAGTTCCGGCCTGCGGATGCTCGCTCGACACCCTGTTGGTGACATCAACATCCGTCATATCTTCATCGACCGGCGACTCATCATCCGGCGCCAGCGGAACCTCGGACCCGCTTTGCCTCGGGTCATGCCCGGTTTCGTTGTCGGTCGTGCGCGTGACTTCCTGCTGCGACATGTTTCCAGGTGCATTCTCGTCAATGTCCATGCTGCTTCTCCGTTCGCATGCGCGGGATATCCGCTCTTAAACGTGAGAAACAATGCAGCGGCTTGAGTGCCTTGCATTGGACGAATGGTGAGCGACAACCGCATTGAAGTTGCGGGCAGTGCGAACTAGTAGTAACGTTTCTACATTAGCCATTCAGGAGGGTCAGACATGATGGCCATCACCACCATTTCCAGCCGCGAATTCAACCAGGACACAAGTGGTGCCAAAAAAGCCACGCGCCAGGGACCGGTTTTCATCACTGATCGAGGCAAACCAGCCCACGTGCTGCTAAGTATTGAGGAGTACCAAAAACTGACCGGCATGAACGCCGACATCGTTGACCTGCTCGTCATGCCGGAAGCGGCAGATATCGAGTTCGAAACCGAGCGTGCCGTGATCAATCATCGCCCTGTGGATCTGTCCTGATGTACCTACTCGATACCAATGTCATTTCGGAACTGCGCAAACCCCAGGCAGACGCTAACGTCGTCGCCTGGGCCAAAAGCATCATCGCACCACGCATGTTTATTTCGGCCATTACCGTGAAGGAACTGGAGACCGGGGTTCTGCGCATGGAACGTCGTGATCCAGCGCAAGGAAAGGTATTGCGCAGCTGGCTCAAGCGCCATGTCTTACCGGCTTTCGATGCCCGGATTCTGCCAGTCGATACTGCCGTGGCGCTTCGCTGCGCCAGTCTGCATGTGCCAGACCGCGCCAATGAAGCCGACTCCTTGATTGCCGCGACGGCGCTGGTCCATGGCCTGACTGTGGTCACACGCAACATCGGCGACTTCCAGGCCAGCGGTGTTCAGCTCATCAACCCATGGGCCGATTGACCTCTCCACCGCGCAAAACCGGCCATAATTCACAAGTCAATTGATACAGGTCATTACACGGTCATTTGATTTCCACCAACGTGACCAAAGGTCGCACCCTTGAGCCAGAGCGACAGGCGTATCATTGCGCCACTGCGACACCCCTTTTTGACCGCGGTTGGCACGTACTGACCGAGGCATTTTTCCACTGCCGTGGGATGCAACCGATGAGCAACCAGATTCCGGTACACGACGTTACTCCGCCCGCCAAAAACGCGAATAACAGCGTCGACCTCTACGCCTCCCGGGAAAAGATCTACACCCGCGCTTTCACCGGCCTGTTCCGCAACCTGCGGATGGCAGGCGGTGCCGTGTTGTTCCTGCTGTATTTCGGCACGGTGTGGCTGAACTGGGGCGGACACCAGGCCGTCTGGTGGAACCTGCCGGAGCGTAAGTTTTTCATCTTCGGCGCCACCTTCTGGCCCCAGGATTTCATCCTGCTCTCGGGCATGTTGATCATCGCCGCCTTCGGCCTGTTCTTCATCACCGTGTACGCCGGCCGGGTCTGGTGCGGTTACACCTGCCCGCAAAGCGTCTGGACGTGGATCTACATGTGGTGCGAAAAGGTCACCGAAGGCGACCGCAACCAACGCATCAAGCTCGACAAGGCGCCGATGAGCGCCAATAAATTCCTGCGCAAATTCAGCAAGCACACAATGTGGCTGCTGATCGGTTTCGTGACCGGCATGACCTTCGTCGGCTACTTCTCGCCGATCCGTGAACTGGTCATCGATTTCTTCACCGGCGAGGCCGATGGCTGGTCGTATTTCTGGGTCGGTTTCTTCACCCTCGCCACCTACGGCAACGCCGGCTGGCTGCGCGAACAAGTGTGCATCTACATGTGCCCGTATGCGCGCTTCCAGAGCGTGATGTTCGACAAGGACACCCTGATCGTTTCCTACGACCCGCGTCGCGGCGAAGGCCGTGGCCCGCGCAAGAAAGGGATCGATTACAAGGCCCAGGGCTTGGGCGATTGCATCGACTGCACCATGTGCGTCCAGGTCTGCCCGACCGGTATCGACATCCGCGACGGCCTGCAAATCGAATGCATCGGCTGCGCCGCCTGCATCGACGCATGCGACGCGATCATGGACAAGATGGAATATCCGCGCGGCCTGATCAGCTACACCACCGAGCACAACCTGTCGGGGCATCAGACCCATAAACTGCGTCCACGCCTGATCGGCTATGCGGTGGTTCTGCTGGTGATGATCAGCTTGCTGGTGACCGCATTCTTCATGCGTTCGCTGGTAGGCTTCGACGTCAGCAAAGACCGCGTGCTGTATCGCGAGAATGCCGAAGGCCGGATCGAAAACGTCTACAGCCTGAAGATCATGAACAAGGATCAACGCGACCACACCTACCTGCTTGAAGCCACTGGCCTGCCGGACCTCAAGCTGCAGGGTCGACGCGAGATCAAGGTGGCGGCCGGCGATATCGTCAGCCAGCCGGCGGAATTGTCCGTGGCCCCGGAACACCTGCCATCGAGCACCAACGAGGTGAAATTCATCCTCAAGGACGCCGATGACGCCAGCATTCACGTTGAAGCCAAGAGCCGATTCATCGGCCCACAAAATCGTTGAGAGAAGTGAACATGCCCGCAGCAAACGCCGCAAGCCCGTGGTACAAGCACCTTTGGCCATGGATCATCATCGGGATTCTGGCCTGCTCGGTGACCCTGACCTTGTCCATGGTGACCATCGCGGTGAACAACCCGGACAACCTGGTCAACGACAACTACTACGAGGCCGGCAAAGGCATCAACCGCTCTCTGGACCGCGAACTGCTGGCGCAGACCCTGTTGATGCGCGCCAGTGTCCGCCTGGATGACGTGACCGGCGAAGTCGACCTGCGCCTGAGCGGCAACAGCCAGCCGCAAACCCTGGAGCTGAACCTGATCTCCCCGACCCAGCCGGAGAAGGACCGCAAGATCATCCTGACCCGCAGCGAAACCGAACAGGGCCGCTACCTCGGCCAGTTGAGCGACAAGGTCGAAGGTCGGCGCTTTGTCGAATTGCTGGGTACTCAGGACGACCATATCTGGCGCCTGTTCGAGGAAGAATCGGTCGACCATGAGAAGGACCTGCTGCTCGGTGATGAGCCGTTGCAGGGGGCGGAAGACCTGAAAAAATAAAGTCGCGCTTCGCGCATCGCGAGCAGGCTCGCTCCCACGATGGATCGCATTTTCCTGTGGAAGCGAGCCTGCTCGCGATAAGGCCCTATCCGGCGCAACAGTTTCAGCGGTATCAATGAAAATCCAATGACCACCCCACTCCCCTGCTACCACTGCGCCCTGCCCGTCCCCGCCGGCAGCCGTTTCACTGCGGCGGTCCTTGGGCAAACCCGCGAATTCTGTTGCCCTGGCTGTCAGGCGGTGGCCGAAGCGATCGTGGCCGGCGGACTGGAAAGCTATTACCAGCATCGCAGCGAAGCCTCTGCCAACCCCGAAGCGCTGCCGGTGCAACTGGTCGACGAGCTGGCGCTGTATGACCGCGCCGAAGTGCAGCAACCCTTTGTCCGCCACGATGGCGAGCTGGCGGAAACCACGCTGCTGATGGAAGGCATCAGTTGCGCCGCCTGTGGCTGGCTGATCGAGAAACACCTGCGCGCGCTGCCGGCGGTGGCCGAGGCGCGACTGAACCTGTCGAACCATCGCCTGCACGTGAGCTGGGCCGACGCGCAACTGCCCCTCAGCCAGATCCTCAGCGAGCTGCGCCACATCGGCTACGCCGCACACCCCTACCAGGCCGACCGCGCCAGCGAGCAACTGGCCAGCGAAAACCGTCTGGCCCTACGTCAGCTCGGGGTCGCCGGCCTGCTGTGGTTCCAGGCAATGATGGCGACCATGGCCACCTGGCCGGAATTCAACATCGACCTCAGCCCCGAAATGCACACGATCCTGCGCTGGGTCGCGCTGTTCCTCACCACGCCGATCGTGTTCTACAGCTGCGCGCCGTTCTTCAAGGGCGCCATGCGCGATTTGCACACCCGTCACCTGACCATGGACGTTTCGGTATCGCTGGCCATTGGCAGCGCCTACATCGCCGGGATCTGGACTTCGATCACTGGCGTCGGCGAGCTGTATTTCGACGCGGTTGGCATGTTTGCTTTGTTCCTGCTGGCCGGGCGATACCTCGAGCGTCGCGCCCGGGAGCGCACCGCCGCCGCCACCGCGCAGCTGGTCAACTTGCTGCCCGCCTCCTGCCTGCGCCTGAACCCGGATGGCCAGAGCGAACGCATTCTGCTGAGCGAACTTAAAGTGGGCGATCAAGTGCTCGTCCATCCGGGCGCCGTGCTTCCGGCTGACGGCAGGATTATCGACGGCCAGTCGAGCATCGACGAATCCCTTCTGACCGGCGAATACCTGCCACAACCTCGCACCCCGGGCGATGCCGTCACCGCCGGCACCCTGAACGTCGAAGGCGCGCTGACCGTGCAAGTCCAGGCGCTCGGCCAGGACACCCGGCTCTCGGCCATCGTCCGTCTGCTGGATCGCGCCCAGGCCGAAAAACCACGACTGGCGGAAATCGCCGACCGCGCCTCGCAGTGGTTCCTGCTGCTGACTCTGATCGCCTCGGCCTGCATCGGCCTGTTGTGGTGGCAGCTGGATTCGGCGCGAGCTTTCTGGATTGTCCTGGCGATGCTGGTCGCTACCTGCCCCTGCGCACTGTCGCTGGCAACGCCGACCGCCCTCACCGCCGCCACCGGCACCCTGCATAAACTCGGCTTGTTGCTGACTCGCGGCCATGTGCTGGAAGGCATCAACCAGATCGATACGGTGATTTTCGACAAGACCGGCACCCTTACCGAAGGACGACTGGCGCTGCGCTCGATCCGTCCCCTCGGCGCCCTCGACAGCGACCAATGCCTGAGCCTGGCCGCCGCGCTGGAAAACCGCTCCGAGCACCCCATCGCCCGGGCCTTCGGTCGTGCGCCTCTGGCCGCCGAAGAGGTGCACAGCTCCCCCGGTCTGGGCCTTGAAGGACGGGTTGGCGAGCAGCGTCTGCGGATTGGCCAGCCCGGTTTTGTCTGCGAACTCAGCGGCGCCGCTGAACCTTCTATGCCGGATGAAGCCGGGCAATGGCTGCTGCTCGGCGATCAGCAGGGACCGCTGGCCTGGTTCGTCCTCGACGACCGTTTGCGCAGCGACGCACCGGCCCTGCTGGCAGCCTGCAAGGCCCGCGGATGGCGCACGGTGTTGCTGTCCGGCGACAGTTCGCCGATGGTTGCCAATGTCGCGGCGGAACTGGGCATCGACGAAGCCCGGGGCGGCTTGCGGCCGGATGACAAGTTGCAGGTTCTGCAGCAACTGCATCAACAAGGCCGCAAGGTGCTGATGCTTGGCGACGGGGTCAACGATGTGCCGGTATTGGCCGCCGCCGACATCAGCGTGGCCATGGGCTCGGCCACTGACCTTGCGAAAACCAGTGCCGACGCGGTGCTGTTGTCCAATCGCCTCGATGCTCTGGTGGAGGCTTTCAGCCTGGCCCGGCGCACCCGTCGGGTGATCATCGAGAATCTGCTGTGGGCCGGGTTGTACAATGGCCTCATGTTGCCGTTCGCCGCCCTCGGCTGGATCACGCCAGTGTGGGCTGCGATCGGCATGTCCATCAGTTCGTTGACCGTGGTGCTCAATGCCCTGCGCCTGACTCGCCTGCCGGGCGCGCAGGCGCAGGCCACCACGCCAGAAACCCGCCCGCTGCCGGCCTGAGCCGCGCGGGCATGGAGTCCAGATGCCAGCTCTCTACGTGATGATCCCGGCCGCACTGCTGATCGTGGCCATCGCTATCTACATTTTCTTCTGGGCGGTCGACAGCGGTCAGTACGACGACCTCGACGGCCCGGCCCACAGCATCCTGTTCGACGATCAGGACCCGAACCACACCGCGGCCGTCGACGAGGCCAGCGGCCAGCCAGCCAAACCCGACGACAAGGCGCCGCCCCATGCTTGAACTGGCGCCCTTGCTGGTGTCTGCGGTGATTCTCGGTCTGCTTGGTGGCGGTCATTGCCTGGGCATGTGCGGTGGTTTGATGGGCGCGCTGACCCTGGCAATTCCCAAGGAGCAACGCAGCCGCCGCTTTCGCCTGCTGCTGGCCTATAACCTGGGACGCATCCTCAGCTACGCCCTCGCCGGCCTGCTGATCGGCCTGGCCGGCTGGGCGGTGGCCAACAGCCCGGCGGCCATGTTCATGCGCGTGCTCGCCGGACTGTTACTGATTGCCATGGGTCTGTACCTGGCCGGCTGGTGGAGCGGCCTGACCCGCATCGAAAACCTCGGTCGTGGGCTTTGGCGGCATATTCAGCCGGTGGCGAACAAGCTGCTGCCAGTGTCGAGCTTCCCCCGCGCGCTGCTGCTGGGCGCGCTCTGGGGCTGGCTGCCGTGCGGTCTGGTCTACAGCACCCTGCTGTGGTCGGCCAGCCAGGGCAATGCGCTGGACAGTGCGCTGCTGATGCTGGCGTTCGGCCTCGGCACCTGGCCGGTGCTGCTCGCCACGGGGCTGGCGGCGGAACGGGTGACGGCGTTGTTGCGCAAACGCAGCGTGCGCATGGCCGGTGGGTTGCTGGTGATCCTGTTCGGCATCTGGACCTTGCCGGGGCCGCATCAGCATTGGCTGATGGGGCATTGAGGCAGAACGTCGCTTAACCTGTGGCGAGGGGGCTTGCCCCCGT
>NZ_JAIQWX010000140.1 GCF_020164475.1 Pseudomonas sp. REP124
CCTGTAGGAGCGAGGCTTGCCCGCGAAGGCATTCTGTCGGCCAAACGAATTTTCAAATCCCCACGCGGTCTTCTGTAGGACGGGTTGATCCAGCCCCGACGACCACTGCAGAAGGAGTCGATTTCATGGCCGATGACCGTAAGTGCGATTGTCCAAAATGCAACTGCAAGCTCGGTGAGCATCCGGTGGTGCGGCACGGCAAGCACTATTGCTGTGAAGCCTGCGCCAAGCATCACGAGGGTGGTGAGGAGTGTTCGCATCAGGGATGCAAGTGCGCTCACTGACCCAACATGCGGCAAAAAACTGTGGGAGCGAGCCTGCTCGCGATGGTGTATCAGCTACATCGGTGTCGACTGACACGCCATCGCGAGCAGGCTCGCTCCCACAGTAGTCAAGATCGCGTCAGTTCGCAGGCCGCCATTTGACGTTTTCCACGCCGAACTTCTCCGCCATCGGTTTGCTGGTCTTTTGCACCTTCTCGCGGCCGAAGCGCGGGATCCGGCCCACGCCCGCGTCGCAGCTTGCCCAGTGCCAGGCCTCGGCGTTGTCCATTTTTTCCAGACGGATAATGAACGACTTGGGTGCGCCATGAAGGGTGTATTCGATGACGAAAAGTTTTGCGTTGATCATATGGCCCGTATTCCTCCCTGTTGTACTTAGAGGGATCGCTCACCAGGCGGAAAATTCCGTCGGGGTGTCCAGCGGATGCGCTGGCTGGCGGGCTTTTCGGTGTCTCGTTACCATGTGTTTCCTTCAACCCCCAATGATCATTGACCATGGCCCTCGCCGTCCCGCCTGATTTGAGTGATACCGATGTGCCCGTGCAACCGCTGGCGCGGACCTATCCGCGCGGGTTGTTCATCGAGCCGCACGAGCATGTCTGGGGGCAATTGCTGTATGCGATGAGCGGGGTGATGTGGGTCGAGACGCCCAACGAGGCGCTGGTGGTGCCGCCGCAACGGGCCGTATGGCTGCCGCCCGGCGTGCCCCACGGGATTCGCGTGGTCTCGGATTTGCAGATGCGCAATATCTACCTGCGGCCCGCGCTGGCCGCGACCCTGGACAGCAGCGTGCAGGTGATCGAGGTGGGCGGGTTGCTGCGCGAGTTGATCGTCAGCCTGGTGGAGCAGGGCGATGACGGGGCGCCGGAGTATTACGAGGCGCTGGTCGGGTTGGCGCTGCTGGAGCTCAAGCGCGCCCGGCGCTCGCGGATGAAGATCCCGCTGCCGGATCATTCCGATCGGCGTTTGATGAACCTGTGCCAGGCAGTCATGGCCCAGCCGTCGCTGGATATTCCTTTTGAGCAACATGCGGAAAACGCCGGCGCCAGCGTGCGGACCCTGGCGCGGTTGTTCAAGGATGGGCTGGGGATGGGGTTTGCCCATTGGCGACGGCAGGTGCAACTGGCGACGGCTGCGGCGGAGTTGATCCAGGGTGTGCCGGTGAGTGTCATTGCCCGGGAATTGGGTTATTCGCCGAGCAGTTTCAGTGACATGTTCCGGCGAGAGCTTGGGGTCGCGCCCTCCCAATTCCATACCGCTTCCTGAACCCGACACCCACCTCTGTAGGAGCGAGGCTTGCCCGCGAAGAGGCCCGCCCATCCGGCGACGATGTTGACCGGACTGACGCCTTCGCGGGCAAGCCTAGCTCCTACAGGATTTTGTGTGGTTCACCAATTCTGCGGTGGGCAGAGAAACCTGTGGGAGCGGGCTTGCCCGCGAAGAGGCCGGCACATCCGGCGACGATGTTGACTGAACTGACGCCTTCGCGGGCAAGCCCGCTCCCACAAGTTCAGGGTGTTCAGGAGGGCAGGGCAATTTGGCCGAAATTCAGAAGTCGTTGGCCGGTGCCCGGATTCGCGGCTCCCTAGACTGGCGGCATCTCTCATCTGCCCCACGGAGTCTGCCATGAGCTACTTCATTTCGCTGGTCATCGGCCTGGGTGTCGGTCTGTTGTACGGCGCCCTGGACTTTCGTTCCCCCGCACCACCGGCCGTCGCGCTGATCGGTCTGCTCGGCATGCTGGCCGGCGAGAAACTGTGGCCCATGGGCCGGCAGCTGGTGGCTGGCTGGATCTCCTGAATTCCCTTTGTCGATTGGAGCAACACCTGATGAAAGCACTGCAGTTCGATAAAACCGGCGATCTTTCGGCCCTGCGCTACGTCGATGTGCCCACTCCGGTTGCCGGCGCCGATGAGGTGCTGGTGCAGGTCAAGGCCGCGGGCCTGAACCCCAGCGACGTGAAGAACGTGCTCGGGCGTTTTCCCTACACCACGCTGCCACGCATTCCGGGGCGCGATTTTGCCGGCATCGTCGTCGAAGGCCCGCAGGCGCTGATCGGTCAGGAAATCTGGGCCACCGGCCGTGAACTGGGCTTTTTCGCCGATGGCGCCCACGCGCAGTTCGTCAAGTTGCCGGCCAATGGCGTGGCGCTCAAACCCACGCACCTGAGTTTCGCCCAGGCCGCCAGCCTCGGCGTGCCTTACACCACGGCCTGGGATGCGCTGGAGCGCAGCCTGGTGACGGCGCAAACCCGTTTGCTGGTGATCGGCGGCGGGGCGGTGGCCACGGCGGCACTGGCGCTGGCGAAAGTCCGTGGCGCGCAGCTACTGGCGGCGGCGCGCCGGCCGGAGCAGGTCAAGGCCTTGCAGGTTCAGGGTTATCAGACCCTGCAACTGGACAAGCCCGAGGACCTCGGCGCGCAGGTGAATGCGGTGTTCAGTGGCGGTGCCGATGTGATTTTCGACACCACCGGCTTCTGGCTGCCGGCCTCCGTTGCCGCGCTGGCCACCTTCGGCCGCATCGCCATCATCGCCGCGCCGGTGGATGGCATGGTGCAGTTGCCGGCCCTGGGGTTGTATCGCAAGGGCGGTTCGGTGGTGGGGATCAACTCGCTGCTGTACGGGGTGCAGGCCTGTGCGGCGATGCTTGATCAGTTCGGCAAGTTTTTCGATGAGGATCTGTTGCCGCTGCCTCAGGGGCTGGTTGAATCGCCGTTGGCTGAGGGGCTGGCGCGGTATGCCGAGGTGAATGAGGGTGGCAGTGACAAGGTCATTCTTATTCCCTGATTTTCGCCACACCGCCTGACCATTGTGGGAGCGGGCTTGCTCGCGAAGGCGTCGTGTCAGTCGATGAATTTGCAGGCTGACACACCGCTTTCGCGAGCAAGCCCGCTCCCACATGGGGCCTTTGTTGGCCTCAGATTTTGTGTACACACCCCCGCATTTACTGGGCCAAAAGCCCTCCCTCACGAAAGTATTAGCACCATTTGACGTGTGCCCCATCGCAAACCAGCTACTACCGTGGGTCAGGAAAGAAACGGTTTCCGGGTCGTAGCAGTTTCGACACGAGCGTCGAGGCATCACCGTCATTGCTACACACCCTTCATGGAATGAAGTGGTTCCCCCACGCAAGGAGCTCCCTGTGGAAGCAAGGTTTCGCATTGCCCTCGTTTCGCGTTTTTCCCCACTTTCCCTTGCCGTGCAACTCGGTGTCGCCGGATTGTTGTTCGGTGCTGCCATTCCGCAGGCGCAGGCCACCTGTTCCACGGCGGGCTCGACAGTCACCTGTACCGGCGTGCCGTCGCTGCCGCTGTTTCTCAACAACTTCTCCAGCGCGACCAGTGGGCTGACGGTCAACGTCAACAGCGGGGCGCAGATGAATGCGACTCTCGGCGGTCATGTCATGGACCTGACCGGAGTCAACATCACGCTGAACAACTCCGGCACCATCGACCCGGCACTGCTTGGCCTGGTCTCGGTACTCAGTGGTGGTGCGTTCATCGGCACAGGCGCCTCCAGTACCGTCAGTATTCTCAACAACGCCAGCGGAATCATCCGCGGCACGGGGATGTTGCTCGGACTCAACCTGACCAGCGTCGACGGGTTGGCCATTGGCGTTAACAACGCGGCAACAGGCACCACCAGCATCACCAACAACGGCACTATCACCTCGACCGGTCTGTCGGTTGGCGGCATCACCCTGGCGGACACGCCGGTGATCGGAGTCATGGGCGGCTCGCAAGTCAACATGACCAACAGCAGCACCGGTGTCATCAACGGCCGGGTGGCATTCGAGACTTCGGCGGGGGGCAATACGTTCACCAACGCTGGCGCGATTACCGGTGGTGTGTCGATGGGCGCCGGCAGCACCAATACCTTTACGGCGGTGACCGGTTCCAGCGTCAACGTCGGTGACGGTGTGCAAATCAGCGTCGGCCTCGGCGGTCTGATCGGCATCAACCTGACCTTCGCCCCGACCGGCACGGTCGACGGCGGTGCTGCCGGCAACAACAACCTGATCCTGCAAAACACGGCCGGGATTGGCGGCGGCACCTCGGGTACCGGCACGGCGTCGAGCGCGACTTACGTGAACTTCAATAACCTCACCCTCAACAGCGGCACCTGGACGTTGCAGGGGCCGTTGGTCAGTGGCGCGACCACGCTCAATGGCGGCGTGGCGCAATTCAACAACAACGCCACGTTCGGTTCCGGGGTGATCACCTCCAACGGCGGGACTCTGCAGGCCAGCAACGCCGGGCTGAACATCGGTAACCTGATTTCCCTTGGCGCGGGCGGCGTCACGGTGCAGGGCGCCAACGCCACCACGTTGAGCGGCGTGATCTCCGGCAGCGGCGGCCTGACCAAACTTGGTGCCGGTCAACTCAACCTCAGTGGTGTCAACACCTACCTGGGCGGCACAACGCTCAGCGGCGGTACGGTGCAGGTGGGCAACAATCAGGCGTTGAGTACAGGCACGATCAACGTCACAGGCGCCTCGACGCTGTCGGCACCGGGCACCATCAACCTGAGCAACGCCATCAGCCTCGGTGCCGGACTGACCACCTCCAGCACCGGGGCACTGACCCTTGGCGGCCTGATCTCCGGCAGCAGCGGTATCACCAAGACCGGCAGCGGCAGCCTGACCCTCAACGGCGCCAACACCGGTTACAGCGGCACCACCGCCCTGAACGCCGGCTCCTTGCTGGTCGGCAACAACAACGCCCTGGGCAGCGGTGCGCTGAACACCGCCGCCGGCACCAGCCTGGACAGCACCGCCAACGTCACCCTGAGCAACAACATCGGCCTGACCGGCGCACTGAACGTGCTCGGCAGCAATGCCCTGACCCTCGGCGGCGTGTTGTCAGGCACCGGCGGGATTACCAAATCAGGCTCCGCCAGCCTGACCCTGACCGGTAACAACACCAATAGCGGCACGACCGCGCTCAACGCCGGCAGCCTGTTCGTGGGCAGCAATACAGCGCTGGGTACGGGGGCGTTGAACACCGCTGCCGGCACGACGCTGGATGCGACCACGGCGGTCACGCTGGCCAACGCGATCAACCTGGCAGGGAACCTGACCATCGGCGGCACCCAGGCCTTGAGCCTGAACGGGGCGATCAACGGCGCAGGCGGTCTGATCAAGAACGGTACCGCCGCCCTGACCCTGGGTGGCAGCAACGCCTTCCTCGGCAACACCGCGCTCAACGCCGGCACGCTGATCGTCGCGGCCGACAACGCGTTGGGCCTGGGCATCCTGAATGCGGCAGGCGGCACCACCCTGGATGCCAGCACCGCCGTCAGCCTGGGCAATGCCGTCAATCTGGTCGGCAACCTGAACATCGGCGGCAACGCCAACCTGACCCTGGGCGGCGTGGTCAGTGGCAGCGGCGGGCTGACCAAGAACGGCACCGCCAACCTGATTCTCAATGGCGCCAACACTTTCCTCGCCGGCACCACCCTCAACGCCGGCACTCTGACCCTGGGCAATGCCGGGGCGCTGGGTACAGGCGACCTCACCGTGGGCGGCGTCTCGACCCTGGACAGCAACACGGCGATCGCCCTGGGCAACAATGTGGTGCTCAACGACACCCTGCGTATCGGCGGCAGCAATGCCCTGACCTTGGGCGGTGTGGTCAGCGGCACCAGTCAACTGGTCAAGAACGGCTCGGCCAACCTGACCCTCAACGGCGCCAACACCTATCAGGGCGGTACGACCCTGAATGCCGGCACCCTCACGGTCGGCAACAACGCCGCGCTCGGCACCGGTCTGCTGTCGGTGGAAGGGGCGGGCAGCCTCCTTAGCAGTGGCAACGTCACCCTGAACAATGCGATCAACCTCAACGCCAACCTCACCACTGGCGGCGCCAACCCCCTGACCCTGGGCGGCGTGATCAGCGGGAGCAGCGGCCTGATCAAGACCGGTGCATCGACCCTGACCCTCAATGGCAACAACACCTACAGCGGCACCACGGCGCTGAACGCCGGCTCGCTGATCGTCGGTTCCAACACCGCGCTCGGTACCGGTGTGTTGAACGCCGGCAACGGCACCACGCTGGATGCCGGTGCGGCGGTCGCTCTGGCCAACAACGTCAACCTTGCCGGCAACCTGACCGTGGCCGGCAGCAATGCCTTGACCCTCGGCGGCGTCGTTGCCGGTATCGGCGGGCTGACCAAGAATGGCGCGGCCGACCTGACCCTCAACGGCGCCAACACCTATCTGGGCAACACCGCGCTGAACGCCGGCAAACTGATCGTCGGCAGCAACACCGCGCTGGGCGCGGGCGCACTCAACGCCGCCGCCAACACCACGCTGGACAGCAACACCGCCGTCAGTCTGCTCAACGCGGTGAACCTGGCCGGTGCGCTGAACGTCGGGGGCACGGCGGATCTGACCTTGAACGGAACGGTCAACGGTGCCGGCAGCCTGGTGAAAAACGGCAGCGCCAACCTGACCCTCAATGCCGCCAACGGCTACCTCGGCGGCACAACGTTGAATGCCGGAACATTGATCGTCGGCAACAGCTCGGCGCTGGGCTTCGGCGCGCTGACCGTAGCTGGCGCGGCGACCCTGGACAGCAACTCGCCGCTGGTCAACCTCAGCAACAACGTCGCCCTCAACGCCGCGCTGACCGTCGGCGGCACGCAGAATCTGACCCTCACCGGCGTGGTCAGCGGCACCGGTCAGTTGATCAAGGACGGCGCGGCGAACCTGACGCTAAATGGCGTCAACACCTATCAGGGCGGTACGAGCCTCAACGCCGGTACGTTGACCCTCGGCAACTCAGGCGCACTGGGCAGCGGTGCGCTGACTGTCGGCGGCGCGGCGACGCTGGATAACGGTTCGGCGTTCAGTCTGGGCAACAACGTCACCCTCAACGCTGGACTGACCCTCGCGGGCAACAACGACCTGACCCTCAGCGGCGTGATCGACGGCGCCGGCAGTCTGAACAAGAACGGCTTGTCGGACTTGACCCTGTCGGGCAACAACACTTTCACCGGCGCACTGAACATCCTTTCCGGTAGCGTCACCACGCTCAATACCAATGCGCTGGGCAATACCTCCGGGGCCAACATCAGCGCCGGTGCCGGGCTCAATCTCGGCAGCAGCGCCAGCCTCGCGGCGCTGACCGGCAGCGGCAGCGTGCAGACCGGTGTCGGCAACACGCTGACCGTGGGAGGTGTCAGCAGCACCAGTACTTTCGACGGTGATATCAGCGGCAGCGGCGGCCTGACCAAAGTCGGCACCGGCACCTTGAACCTCACCGGGATCAATGGCCTGACCGGCAACACCACGGTCAACGGCGGTACGCTGGACCTGAGCGGCTCCCTGGCCAGCGCGCAGGTCAACGTCAACAGCGGCGGCACCTTGACCGGTACCGGCTCGATGCTCGGCACGCTGAACGTCAACAACGGCGGGCACCTGGCGTTGACGTCGGGCAATACTCTTTCCGCCAGCTCGCTGGTGCTGGGCGCTGGCAGCAACGTCGACGTGGCACTCGGTACGCCTTCGACCGCCTCGTTGATGAACATCGGCGGCAACCTGACCCTCAATGGCAATCTCAATGTCACTGACGCCGGTGGTTTTGGTGTCGGTGTCTATCGCCTGTTCAACTACGTAGGCACCCTGACCGATCTGGGGCTGGATGTCGCCAGCGTGCCGGTCGGTTTCGGCCTTGGCGATCTTGTAGTGCAGACCGGCGTGGCCAATCAGATCAACATTCAAGTCTCGGCGCCGAACGTCAATATTCGCTACTGGGATGGCAGCCAGACCATTGCGAACGGATCGGTGGATGGTGGCACCGGCAACTGGACCGCAGTAGGCACCAACTGGACCAACGCCAACGGCACACTTAATCAGACTTGGGCCGGCGACTTCGCGGTGTTCCAGGGCACGGCCGGCACTGTCACGGTGGATGGCACGCAACTGTTCACCGGCCTGCAGTTCATGACCGACGGCTACAACCTGGTCAACGGCACGGCGGGGCAACTCACCGCCGTCAATGGCACTGGCGGCACCACCGCCGTGCGGGTCGATCCGGGCGTGACCGCGACCGTCGGCGTCAATATCAACGGCAGCGGCATTCTCAACAAACTCGACAGCGGCACCCTGGTGCTCAACGGCGCCAACACCTACACCGGCGGCACCGCGCTGGACGGCGGCACAATCGTGGTCGGCAACAACAGCGCGCTGGGCAGCGGCCTGCTGACCGCCAACGCCGGGACGCAACTGGACAGCAACACCGCCGTCACCCTGGGCAATGACGTCACCCTCAACGGCAATCTCACCGTGCTCGGCAGCAATGCGCTGACCCTGGGTGGCGTGATCGGCGGTACCGGTGGCCTGATCAAGAACGGCTCGGCCAATCTGACTCTGGGCGGCAACAACGCCTTTCTCGGGCCGGTGGCGCTGAATGCCGGCGGGCTGATTCTGGCGTCGAACGCGGCGCTCGGTTCCGCCACGCTGAATGCGGCCAACGGCACCACGCTGGATGCTTCCACCGCGGTGGAAGTCGCCAACGCGATCAATCTGGCGGGCAACCTCGGCATCGTCGGCAGCAATGACCTGACCCTCGACGGCTCGATCAACGGCGCCGGCAGCCTGACCAAGAACGGCGCAGCCAACCTGACCTTGAGTGGCAGCAACAACTTCCTCGGCGGCATTACGCTGAATGCCGGCACCCTGACGGCCGGCAGCAATGCCGCGCTCGGCCTGGGCAACCTCACCGTCGCCGGTGCTTCGACCCTGGACAGCGACAGCGCAGTGACCTTGGGCAACAACCTGGTGCTCAACGCCAACCTGACCAACGCCGGCAACAATGACCTGACCCTCGGCGGCACGGTCAGCGGGACCGGTGGGTTGATCAAGGACGGCGCGGGCAACCTGACCCTCAACGGAATCAACACCTGGCAGGGCGGCACCACGCTGAACGCCGGCACCCTGACCCTCGGTTCCGCGGGCGCGTTGGGCGGGGGCGCACTGACCGTGGCGGGCGCTTCGATCCTCGACACCAGCGCACCGATGGTGCTGGCCAACGATGTCAATATCAACGCCAACCTGACCGTCGCCGGCAATAACAATCTGGTTCTGGGCGGCGTGCTCGCGGGGGCCGGCACCTTGGTCAAGGATGGCGCGGCCAACCTGACGTTGAGCGGCAACAACAGCTTCAGCGGCCTGTTCGATGTGGTGGCGGGCAGCCTGACCACCTTGAGCAGCGGGGCGCTGGGCAACAACGCCGGGGTCAACCTCGACAGCGGCACGGCGCTCAACCTTGGCGCTTCCGGCAGTCTGGCGAGCCTGACCGGCAGCGGCACCGCCAACGTCGGTGTGGGCAGCACCCTGAGCCTCGGTGGCAGCAATTTGAGCAGCACTTTCGATGGTATTCTCAGCGGCAGTGGTGGCCTGACCAAACTGGGCAGCGGAAACTTGACCCTGACCGGCCTCAACAGCCTCACCGGCGACACCAACGTCAACGGCGGCACCCTGCAGGTCGACGGTTCGCTGGACAGCATCAACGTGCTGGTCAACAACGGCGGCACCCTGACTGGTAACGGTGACCTCAGCGGCGCTGTGACCGTGGCCGATGGCGGGCACCTGGCGCTGTCCACCGGCAACGCGTTGTCGGTGGGTTCGCTGGTGCTCAACGACGCTTCGAATCTGGATGTCGGTCTCGGTGCACCGGTTTCCGGTGGCGGCAATGCGCTGCTGAACGTCGGTGGCAACCTGACCCTCGACGGCACGCTCAACGTCAGTGATATCGGCGGCTTCGGCACCGGCGTGTACCGGATCATCGACTACACCGGCGGCCTGACCGACAACGGCCTTCTGATCGGCAGCGTGCCGGGCGGCGTGACCCCGGGGGATCTGCAACTGCAGACCAATATCGGCAACCAGATCAATCTGCTGGTCACCGCACCGGGCGTCACCGTGCAGTTCTGGGACGGCAGCCAACTCGCCCCGGACGGTTCGATCAGTGGCGGCAGCGGCACCTGGGGCGGCAGCAACACCAACTGGACCAACGTCGACGGCACGCTGAATCAGACCTGGGCCAACAGCTTCGCGGTGTTCCAGGGTACGGCCGGGACCGTGACGGTCAACGGCGCGCAGACCATTACCGGCCTGCAATTCGCCACCGACGGCTACACCCTGCAAAACGGCACCGCAGGCTCGTTGAACCTGGTCAACGGCAGCCTCGGCAATGCCACTGTGCGGGTCGATCCGGGCGCTACCGCGACCCTCGATGTGGCACTCAACGGTAGCGGCACCCTGGGCAAGTACGACACCGGGACCCTGGTGCTCAACGCCGCCAACGGCTATACCGGCGGCACCGCGCTCAACGGCGGCAAACTGGTGCTGGGCAACGACGCAGCCCTCGGCACCGGAGTGCTGACCGCCGCCAACGGTACGGCGCTGGACGCCAATACCGACGTCACCCTCGCCAACGACGTGGTACTCAATGGCGGCCTGAACGTCGCCGGCTCCAATGCCATGAGTCTCGACGGGGATATCAGCGGCGCGGGCAGTCTGATCAAGACCGGCGCGGCCAGCCTGACCCTCAACGGCAACAACACCTATGGCGGCGGCACCCAGCTCAACGGCGGCACGCTGATTCTGGGCAACAACAGCGCCATCAGCAGCGGCGCGCTGAGTGTGCTAGGCAACGCAACCCTCGACAGCAGCGCCGATCTGCAACTGGCCAACGCCATCGTCCTCGGGTCGCAACTGACCCTGGCCGGCAACCAGGACACCACGCTCATCGGTGCGATCAGCGGCGGCGGCAGTCTGGTGAAAAACGGCAGCGGCGAGCTGCTGCTCAGCGGCGCCAACACCTACAACGGTGGCACGACCCTTAACGGCGGCATCACCCGTGGCGACACCAGCAGCCTGCAAGGGGCGATCGTCAACAACGCGGCGCTGGTCTTCGAGCAGAACAGCGATGGCAGCTATACCGGCAACCTGACCGGCGCCGGTACGCTGAGCAAAACCGGTAATGGTCAATTGCTGTTGACCGGCACCAACGGCTTCACCGGCAACACCGATGTGCAGGCTGGCGTGCTGCGGGTCAACGGCAGCCTGAGCAGCGCCAATGTCGCGATTGCCAGTGGTGCAAGTCTGGCCGGCAGCGGGCAATTGGCCGGCGCGGTGCAAATGGCAAGCGGCGCGACGCTGCTTGGCGGTGGCGGTACAACGCCGTTGTCGGTGGGTTCGCTGGCCTTGTCTTCGGGCACCGATCTGGACTTCACGCTGGGCTCGGCCACCAGTTCGACCACGGTGGTCGATGTCGCCGGCAACCTGACGCTGGACGGTACGCTGAACGTCAGCAACGCCGGCGGCTTCGGCACCGGGGTCTATCAGCTGTTCCGTTATGGCGGCAGCCTGACCGACAACGGTCTGGTCTACGGCAGTCTGCCGGTATCGGCGGCCAACCTGACCCTGCAAACCGCGTTGGCCAACCAGGTCAATCTGCTGGTGCAAAACACCCCGGGCGAAGTGCAGTTCTGGAACGGCGGCAAGATCAATCCTGACGGCACCATCAGCGGTGGCAGCGGCGTTTGGGGCCCGGGCACCAACTGGACCGATCCGACCGGCAACCAGGCGCTCGCTTCGAACGGTCAGTTCGCGGTGTTCGGCGGGCAGGGCGGCACGGTGACGGTGGTGGGCAACCAGAACTTCACCGGTCTGCAATTTCTCGACAGCGGCTACAGCCTGGTGCCCGGCGCGGGCGGCAGCCTGACCCCGGTCAACGGCCCGGGCGGCACGCCGGCACCGGTGCGGGTGAATGCCGGCGTATCGACCGAGATCTCCGCACCGCTGGTAGGCAGCGGCGGCATCGAGAAACTCGATTCCGGTACTCTGGTGCTCAGCGGCGCCAATACTTACAGCGGTGGCACCACCGTCAGCGGCGGTACGCTGATCGGTAATACCACCAGCCTGCAGGGCAACATCCTCGACAACGCCTTGTTGGTGTTTCAGCAAAACGTCGATGGCCAGTTCAACGGCACCCTCAGCGGCACCGGGACGACGATCAAGCGTGGTAACGGGACGCTGCTGTTGACTGGCAACCAGCCGTTCAGTGGCGCGGTGGCGGTGGATCAGGGGCTGTTGCAGGTCGGCAGTCTCGCCGCCCGGGCCTCGCTTGCCGGACAGGTGACCGTGGCCAACGGCGCTGGCCTGGCCGGTAACGGTAGTGTCGGTTCGCTGGTCAACCACGGGCTGGTGAGTTCCGGTGCACAGGCCGGGACCTTGAGCGTGACCGGTAATCTGACCAATGCTGCCGATGGCGTGCTGGCATTGACCGTCAGCTCGCCGGATGCCACACCACTGGCAGTCGGCGGCAGCGCCACCCTCGGTGGCGGCCTGCAAGTGCAGAGCCTGGCACCGCTGACCGGCAACGCGGTGTATTCGCTGATCACCGCGGGCGGTGGCGTCAATGGCACCTTCAGCGCGACCGATCTGCCGAGCTATGCGTTCTACGACACGTCATTGCTGTACGGCGCCAATCAGGTGTCCCTGGCGGTGAGCCGCAACGGCAATTCCTTCGTCGATGTCGCCGCCACCGGCAATCAGCGCGGTACGGCGTCGGCGCTGATGCGCAATGGCGCGGCGGGTGCAACGCTGCGCAGCCAGATCTTCAACTTGAGCATCGCTGATGCCCGCGCGGCTTTCGACAGTCTGTCCGGGGAAATCCACGCCAGCACCGCCAGCGCGATCCTCGAGGATTCGCGTTACATCCGCGACGCGGTCAATGATCGGATGCGTCAGCCGTCCTGCAGTGGTCCGGATGATCCACGCCGGGCTCTGGCGCCGAGCGACAACCAGCTGAGCAGCAACGGTTGCCACGGCGAGATGGTCGGCTGGGCGCGAGCCCTGGGTGCCTGGGGCGAATCCGATGGCGACAGCAACAGCGCCAGCCTGGATCGCAACCTCAGCGGCTTCATGCTCGGCACCGACAAGCAGCTCGACGACCAGTGGCGTGCGGGCATGGCGGCCGGCTACACCCGCAGCGACATCGACGCTCACGACCGGCGTTCGGATGCCACGGTGGAGAGCTATCACCTGGCGGCCTACCTCAACTCGCAGTTCGACGCCCTGGCCGTGCGCCTCGGCGCGGCCTACAGCTGGCATGACATCGAGAGCAAGCGCAACGTCAGCGTCGGCTCCTACAACGACCGTCTGAAAGCTCATTACGATGCGCGCACTGCTCAGGTGTTCGGTGAAGTCGGTTATGTCCTGGAAGCGGCGGGCGTGGCGCTGGAGCCTTTCGCGGGTCTGGCGTACGTCAACTACGACAGCGACACCGCCAAGGAGAAAGGCGGGGTAGGGCGGCTGGAGGCCGATGCCGATCAGGACATCACCTTCTCCACTCTCGGTGTGCGGGCCGGCAAGGTCATCACCCTGGACAACGGCGGGCAGTTCACCCCGAGAGCCGCGATTGGCTGGCGGCATGCGTTTGGGGATACCAAGCCGGATGCCGACCTGACCTTTATCGATGGCGGGGCTTCGTTCAGCACTCAGGGCGTGCCGATTGCCGAGGACAGTGCGGTGGTGGAAGCGGGGGTGGACTTCCAGATCAGCCCTACAGCCAAGTTGGGGATCGGGTATTCGGGGCAGATCGCGAGCGAGAGCGAGGATCATGCGATGACCATCAGTTTCAGTATGGGGTTCTGAGCCAGTCCCCCTGTAGGAGCGAGCTTGCTCGCGATGCACTGGAAGGCGCCGCTGGGTGTCAGGTTTCCAGCGTTATCGTTGACGACCATCGCGAGCAAGCTAGCTCCTACAGGGGTTATTTGTCGGCCACAGATTTTGTGTTTATGAATCCACTAAACACCCTCTGTTAGAATCGGCACCATTGACCCCTCCAAGGTGCCCCCCATGAGCGAACCGATTCGTCTGACCCAGTACAGCCACGGCGCTGGCTGCGGCTGCAAGATTTCCCCTCAGGTGCTGGAAGTGATCCTCGCCGGCAGCGGGGCGCAGAACCTGGACCCGAAACTCTGGGTCGGCAACGCCTCCCGTGACGACGCGGCGGTCTATTCGATCGATGAAGAGCGCGGCGTGGTTTCCACCACCGACTTCTTCATGCCGATCGTCGACGATCCCTTCGATTTCGGCCGTATCGCCGCCACCAACGCCATCAGCGACATCTACGCCATGGGCGGGGATCCGCTGATGGCGATCGCGATCCTCGGCTGGCCGGTCAATGTGCTGGCCCCGGAGATCGCCCGCGAGGTGATTCGCGGCGGTCGCTCGGTGTGTGACGAGGCGGGCATTCCTTTGGCCGGCGGGCACTCCATCGACGCGCCGGAGCCGATCTTCGGCCTGGCCGTGACCGGGCTTGTGGAAAAGCGCCACATGAAACGCAACGACACCGCCACCGCCGGTTGCCTGCTGTACCTGACCAAGCCGCTGGGCATCGGCATCCTCACCACCGCCGAGAAGAAGGGCAAATTGCGCAATGCCGACGTGGGCCTGGCCCGCGACTGGATGTGCACACTGAACAAACCCGGCAGCCGCTTCGGCAAACTCGCAGGCGTGACCGCGATGACCGACGTCACCGGTTTCGGTCTGCTGGGGCATCTGGTGGAAATGGCCGACGGCAGTCAGCTCACCGCGCGCATTCGCTACGACCAGGTGCCGCGCCTGCCGAGTGTCGAGTACTACCTCGAACAGGGCTGCATCCCCGGCGGCACCCTGCGCAATTTCGACAGCTACGCCAGCAAGCTCGGACGCCTGCAGGAACTGCACAAGCGCGTGTTGTGCGACCCACAGACCAGCGGCGGCCTGCTGATCGCCGTCACCCCCGAAGGCAACGACGAGTTCCTGGCTGTCGCGCGGGACCTGGGCCTGACATTGGAGCCTATCGGCGAGCTGGTGGAGCGACAGAGCCACGCGGTCGAGGTGGCTTGATGTCTGTCGACTGCACCGATTACCGCGACATTTTCCTCAACGACCGGCCGATGATGGACGCCCGCGCGCCCATCGAGTTCACCAAGGGCGCGTTCCCCGGCGCGGTCAACCTGCCGCTGATGAACGATCACGAACGTCAGCGCATCGGCACCTGCTACAAGCAGCAGGGCCAGCAGGCGGCCATTGAGCTGGGGCATCAGCTGGTATCCGGCGCCATCAAGGCCGAGCGCATCCAGGCCTGGGCGGATTTCGCCCGGGCTCATCCCGACGGTTATCTGTACTGTTTTCGCGGCGGCCTGCGCTCGCAGATCGTCCAGCAGTGGCTCAAGACCGAGGCCGGCATCGACTATCCGCGGGTCGGCGGTGGCTACAAGGCCATGCGCACTTTCCTGCTCGACACCCTGGATCAGGCAGTCAATCAGTGCGATTTCGTGCTGCTGGGCGGCATGACCGGCACCGGCAAGACCGACGTGCTTACTCAGCTGAGCAACGGCGTGGACCTTGAAGGCCACGCCAATCACCGTGGTTCCAGCTTTGGCAAGCGGGCCACCGGCCAACCCTCCAACATCGACTTCGAAAACCGCCTGGCGGTGGACCTGCTGAAGAAGCGTAACCAGGGCATCGAACAGTTCGTGCTCGAAGACGAAAGTCGCGCCATCGGCAGCTGCGCGTTGCCGTTGCCGCTGTATCAGGGCATGCAGCAGTTCCCGATGGTCTGGCTCGAAGACAGCCTGCAGGGGCGAGTCGAGCGGATCCTGCGCGACTACGTGGTGGACCTGTGCGCCGAGTTCATCCGGGTGCATGGCGAAGAAGGCTTCGCGCTGTTTTCCGAGCGCATGCTGGCGAGCCTGAACAACGTCTACAAACGCCTGGGCGGCGAGCGGCATCGGCGGATGCTGTTGCTGATGGAAGATGCGCTGGCAGAGCAGGGGCGCAGTGGCGCGGTGGACCTGCACCGGGGCTGGATCGAGGGGCTGTTGGTTGAGTATTACGACCCGATGTATGTGTTCCAGCGCGAGAAGAAAGGCGCGCGGATCGAGTTTGCGGGGGAGCGGGGGGCGGTGGTTGAGTATTTGCGTGAGAGGTTGAATCAGAAAGGTTGAGGGTAAATTTTCCGGCCTCTTCGCGGGCAAGCCTCGCTCCTACAGGTCTTG
>NZ_JAIQWX010000141.1 GCF_020164475.1 Pseudomonas sp. REP124
GCTGCCGAAGGCTGCGATCTTTTCAAGAGTAAAAAACCGGGGACCCGCCCGACGCGGATCCCCGGAAACAGCCTTACTCAGGCTTGCGATAGCTGTTGATGATCGCCGAGAAGTCGTTGCCGCCCTCTCCACGCAAACTCATCGCCTGGTACAACTGCTGGGCCACCGCACCGAGGACGACCGGCTGGTGTGCCTGACGTGCCGCTTCAGTGGCCAGGCCCAGGTCCTTGAGCATCAGCTCGGCACCGAAACCACCGGTGTAGCCGCGCGAGGCTGGCGCCGTTTCGACGATGCCCGGCCATGGGTTGTACATCTCCGAACTCCAGCAACGACCAGTGGAGCTGTTGATGATGCCCGCCAGCACCTTGGTGTCGATGCCCAGGGCATCGCCCAGGGCCATGGCTTCGCTGACGCCGACCATGGAAATGCCCAACAGCAGGTTGTTGCAGATTTTAGCGATTTGCCCGGTGCCGACCTCACCACAATGGACGATGTTGCGGCCCATCTGCGCCAGTACCGGTTGCAGGGTGGCGAACAGTTCCGCGGTACCGCCGACCATGAAGGTCAGCGTGCCCGCCGCCGCGCCGCCGGTGCCGCCGGAGACCGGTGCATCGGCCATGGCCACGCCCTGTTTGGCAGCAGCGGCGGCCACGTCACGGGCGGTCTGTGGATCGATGGTGCTGCAATCCACCGCCGGCACACCCTTGCCGATACCGGCAAGTACGCCGTCTTCACCCAGCCAGACGCTGCGCACATGCACTGCGGCCGGCAGCATGGTGATCACCAGTTCCGCACCCTGCGCTGCTTCGCGGGCCGAGGCGCTGATGCTGCCGCCCAGTTGCTCCAGCTCCGCCAGCACGGTTTTGTTCAGGTCCACCATGCGCAGCGAATGGCCGGCCTTGATCAGGTTGCGCGCCATCGGCGCGCCCATGTTGCCCAGACCGATAAAAGCGATTTTCATGCCTGGCTCCTTATCGCAGATTGATGGTGGTGTTCACGCCGTCGTTGACGCTGTCGTCATCGAACCAACGGGCAGTGACCGTCTTGGTCTGAGTGTAGAACTGCACCACTTGCTTGCCATACGGGCCGAGGTCGCCCAGCTTGGAGCCACGGGAACCGGTGAAGCTGAAGAACGGGACCGGCACCGGAATCGGGATGTTGATGCCGACCTGACCGACGTCGATTTCGCTCTGGAATTTACGCGCCGCCGCACCGCTCTGGGTGAACAGGCCGGTGCCGTTGCCGAACGGGTTGGCGTTGACCAGGGCAATGGCCTCATCGAGAGTGGCAACTTCCAGCACCACCAGCACCGGGCCGAAAATTTCCTGGGTGTAGATCTGCATGTCGGTGGTCACGCCGGAGAACAGGGTCGGGCCGACAAAGTTGCCCTTCTCGTACCCTGGAACACTGATCTCGCGACCATCCAGCTCCAGCTTGGCGCCTTCCTTGATGCCGCTCTCGATCAGATCGAGAATCCGCGCCTTGGCCTTTTTCGAAATCACCGGGCCGACGTCGGTGCCCGGCTCGCTGCCGGCATTGACCTTGAGCTTCTGCGCCAGCGCCTTGAGATCCGGCAGCCATTGCTTCGCCGCGCCCACCAGCACCACCACCGAGGTGGCCATGCAACGCTGACCCGCCGCGCCGAAACCGGCACCGACCAGGGCATTGAGCGCTTGTTCGCGATTGGCGTCTGGCAGGACCACGGCGTGGTTCTTGGCGCCCATCATCGATTGCACGCGCTTGCCGTGTTTGCCAGCCAGGTCGTAGACGTGAGTACCGACCGCAGTCGAGCCGACGAAGGACACGGCCTTGATGTCTTTATGGGTGCAGAGCCCGTCCACCACGTCCTTGCCGCCGTGCACGACGTTCAGTACACCGGCCGGAATGCCGGCTTCGATGGCCAGCTCAACCAGCAGCATGGTCGACATCGGGTCCTGCTCGGAAGGCTTGAGGACGAAGGTGTTGCCGCAGGCGATGGCCATCGGGAACATCCACAGCGGAATCATCGCCGGGAAGTTGAAAGGGGTGATGCCGGCGCACACGCCGATCGGCTGGCGCAGGGTGTAAGTGTCGACGCCACCGGCGACGTTTTCAGCGAACTCGCCCATCTGCAGGGAGCCGATGGAGCAGGCGTGCTCGACCACTTCCAGGCCACGGAAAATGTCGCCCTCGGCGTCGGCAATGGTTTTGCCCTGCTCGGCGCTCAGCACCGCGGCGATGCGCTTGGAATGCTCGCGAATCAATGCCTGGAGCTTGAGCATGATGCGCATCCGCGCGCCGATCGGGGTCAGCTTCCAGGTCTGGAAGGCGCGATGGGCCGCGCTGATCGCCGCGTCGACTTCCTCGTCGGTGGCGAACGGAACCTTGGCCAGCACTTGCTGGGTCGCCGGGTTGACGATGTCGTGCCATTCGGTGGTCTTGGATTCGACCCACTCACCGTCGATCAACAGCTTGACCTTCTGCACGGTGGTTTCGTTGGGCGTGAGCGATGCGTTCATGTTCGATCTCCTGGACGTTGTTCTTATTCAGAGAGCTATCAGTCGAGTCAAGGCGAGCAAGTCGCCTTGAGAGAAGTCCTGTGCCGCGAATAGGTTTCGCGCTGTTTTTGGAGTATAGATGTGCAAACTTCCAACAAGAACGCACATAAAAGCCGGTCCAACATGCAAAAAAACATCACGTCCCTGGGGTCGCTGAACTGGGACGACCTCAAGTTTTTCCTCGAAGTGGCCCGTACCCGCAAGGCCAGTACCGCCGCCAAGCGCCTGGCGGTGGACTACACCACCGTCTCGCGGCGCATCAGTTCGCTGGAAGCTTCGTTGGGTACGCTGTTGTTCGAGAAATCGCGGACCAGCGGCTTTGTCCTGACCGCTGAAGGCCAGCGTTTGATGGGTTACGCGGAATCGATTGAAAGCACACTGCACATGGCCTGCGAGCAGGTATCGGGCTCCGGCGTGGCACTGTCCGGGCATGTGCGCATGGGCTGCACCGAAGGCTTCGGCAGCTTCTTCATCACTCCACAGCTAAGCCACTTCGTCGACGCCTACCCGGCCATCTCGGTGGACATCCTGCCCCTGCCGCACTTTATCAGCCTGTCCAAGCGCGAGGCCGACATCGTCATCGCCCTGGAACGCCCGGAACACGGGCCGTACGTGTGCTGCAAACTCTGCGACTACCGCCTGCAGCTCTACGCGACCCAGGAATACCTCGACAAACACCCGCCCATCCGCCGCGCGGCAGACCTGGGCAACCATTCATTCATCAGTTATGTCGACGATCTGGCTTTCAGCTCGGAGCTACTGTACCTAGCCAACGTCCTGCCCGGCGCCAGCGCCAACCTGCGCAGCACCAGCGTGATCGCGCAATTCGTCGCGGCGCAGCAAGGCCGATCGCTGGCAATCCTGCCCTGCTTCCTCGCTGCGCAGGATCCGCGGTTGCTGCCGGTGTTGCCGGAGGAGATCAATATCACCCGGCAATTCTGGATGTACTGCCGGGAGGACCTGAGAAAGCTCAAGCGCATTACGCTGCTGTGGGATTACATCAGGGAGGTGACGGAGCTGAATGGGCCGTTGTTGCTGGGCCAGACGCGGGAGCTGCGTTTTACCGACTGAGCCCCTGAGAACACCATCCAAACTGTGGTGTGTTCAGCCAGACAATACGCGGCAGCCCTTGCGAGTGAGCTCCAGCCGCTGGTAGCTCGCCCGATTTTCGTCACCCAGGCTCATCAACTGCGGCAACGCCACCTCGGGATCATCCAGGCGCAATCCTTTCAGGAATTCGATATCGCGCTCCCACCATTTGCTTTCCAGCAACCGCGAAATGACTTCCGGCGAATGCCGATACTTGACCACTTTCGCCGGCACGCCCGCGACGATGGCGTACGGCGGCACATCGTGAGCCACCAGCGCACGGGTGGCGACAATGGCGCCGGTACCGACTTTGACGCCTTCCATGATCATCGCGCTGTGGCCGATCCACACATCATCGCCAATCGTCACATCGGCAATGACAGGATCGTACGTGAGCGCCGTGTCGGTGTACTGGAACGGATGGGAGCTGACCCAGTCCGAAGGGTGAGTGTTTTTTTCCTGACCGATGTAGCAGTTATTGCCAATGGAACAAAAGCGTCCGATGGACGAAACCGTCGACAACTTGCTGTCACTACGGATGTAGGTATGGGCGCCAATAGTCAGATGCCTGGCATCGATGATCACATGCCCCAGAGAGACACCTTCTTCAATGATCAGCGTCGTATTCTTACCGAGTGAAGACACCCCGCCCGCGAACTTGCACGTGTGCTCTCGAAGCCATCGCTTCCAATAACGGTTTCGGTAAAAACTCAGTAATTTTTTCATCTGCTTAATCAATGCTTGTTTCTTGTTGTTTGAGCCTGAAGCGCTCATGCAAAAAATCAGATGCCCGGCTCGGACCGGGCAGGACACAAAGCATAGCGTCGATCAGTCGGCGCTCACCACAATGGCAACCCGACGATTTTCCGTGCGGCCGGAAGCCGTGTCATTGCTCGCCACCGGCTTGCTGCTGCCGAAACCCTGCAACTGGATGTTCTCCTGCTTCATGCCGGCGCCAGCCAGGACGATGGCGACGCTCTTGGCGCGGCGCAGGGAGAGCTGTTCGTTGTAGGCCTCCTTGCCCGACGCGTCGGTATGCCCATCGACCCTCACCCGCTCGATGCCGACGCTCAGCAACGACTTGCCGATGCGCTGGACGATCTCACTGCTCTGCGCGTTGAGGCTGTCGACGTCGCTGCCAAACAGCACTTTGCCGGACAGGCCGAACGCCCAGCCCTCGTCGGTCAACTCGAAGCCTTGCTGCTTCAGCACGGCGATCTGCGCCGGGGTCAGGCCTTTAGGCGGCACCGACTGACAACCGGCCAGGCTCAGCACGGCCATCAACAGGGTGATCGAGAACAGTCGCAGGGTACGTTGGGTGAGTGAAAACACGGACATTCAGCTCCTTGATTAAACATCGGCGACAGGGTGCTCCGACCCTGCGGTATGTTGCGCGCCCCGGGTGAGGCGCTTGGCTTGATACATCGCACCATCGGCGGCATCGAGCAGTGCGCTCGGCGTGCCCCCGTGATCGGGGTACACGGCGATGCCGATGCTCAGCGAAGTCATCACCTCGTGCGCCCCCGGCAACTCGATGGGCGTCTCCATACTGGCGAGGATCTTGTCGGCGATCCGCTCGGCGTCTTCGGTCTTGTGCAGCGGCGTCAGCAGCACCGCGAATTCATCGCCGCCCAGGCGCGCCACCAGATCCTCTTCACGCAGTTGCGCCTTGACCCGACTGGCCACGGCCATCAGCACGGCGTCACCGGCGGCATGCCCGAAGCTGTCGTTGATGTCCTTGAACCGGTCGCTGTCGAGGAACAGCACCGCCACTCGCTCGTTGAACTTGTTGGCGTTGCGCAACGCCCGCATCAGGCGGCCTTCGAAGAACGCCCGGTTGGGCAGCCCCGTGAGGCTGTCGTGATTGGCCTGGTGCGCGAGGGACTCGTTCTCGCTGCGCAGATGGAACTGCCTGGATTCGAGCTCATCAAGCAGCGCATTGAAGTCGTTGCCCAGATTGTCGAGCTCGGCGATGGTCGCCGGCGGCACGCGTCGATCCAGGGCCCGCTCGCTGCGTGCGGCGTGTGCTACCGCGGCCAGCCTGCGCAAGGGGCCGGTGATGCCGCGCAGTTGCCGGCGCGCCAGATAGAGCGCGACCCAGGCACTGATCGCCGTACACAGCAAAATTCCCACCAGACCACTGAGCAAAAAGCGCATCAAGCTGCCACCGTGTCCGGTCAGCCGAATACTGCCGACCTCGCGGTCCTGATGAAGGATCGGCATGCTGATGGGCTTTTCCAGAAAGACCTTGGCCAGCTGCAGTTCGAGCTCGGTCAACAACCCGGTTTCCGGCCGCTGCCAGCGCGCCAGCACCTCTCCCTTCGCACTCAGGACCTGGGCATCGGCCACTTCTTCGGTGGAGGCGATCAGCGCCAGCGCTTCCGAAGCGGCGGCCTTGTCGTTGAACACCACGGCCGCTTCCACGGTGTAATTGATCGAGCGGGCGATCAGGTGCAGGTTGTGATCGGCATACACCCGCAACGCCAGAATGCCCAGCAAGGTCAGGGACACGCTGGCCATGGCCACGGCCACCAGCGCCACGATCAGATGACCGCGGCCGATGACCGAACGCAGGGTCGGGCGACTACCCGGCTTGAGCAGACTCATGTGGCCGCCGGCTTGCGACGGGACAGTTGCAGTACGCTCGGATGGATGCGCACACCACTGCGGGCGACGGAGTCGAGATTGACCTCGAAGGACACTTGCTCATCGCTGACCCGTAGACAGAACAGACTGCCGACGGTGCATTGATCATCGCTCTCGCTGATGCTCAATACCGGGCGGCCGGTCAGCGCGGCATACAAGTGGCTGCGCTCCTCAACGGTCAACTTGCCGATGTACGCTGCATCGCATTCATCGGCGATGGTCGGGTTGCTGGCCAGCAAGCGGCGCACGGTCACGGGTCGGCCCGTCGCCTGGGTCGTGCCTTTAAGCAGGTCATCGGTGTATTCGGTGGGGCCGATCACGCACAGGCGAAGCCGGTCGGGTTCAACCGGCCAGCGGGCATAACTGAGAATGCCGAGGACGACTTCGGTGACGGCCTTGGCGCGTTGCTCGGCCGGGCTCGCAGGAGCTTGCGGTTGAGCGCAGACAATCCCCGACAGCAAACACAGAAGGCCGGCGAGCAGTGCCTGTTTGCAGCTCATGACACGCCCTGTCGTCCTGACAGCCACCTTCATGCGGGGATTCTCTTCAACCGTAACCAAATGATGCCGCAACGATAGCATAGCGACGGGACGCCAGCGAAGCAGCGCCCCTCATGCTCGATGCTTTTTCAATCAGCCAGGTCTGAATCGCCCTTGAGCTCGAGCATCAAGCCGCTCAGGCGTTTGACCTTGCGCTTGACCGCCTCTTCGAAGACGCCGCCACGGGGCTCGATCAGGGTGAACCAGTCCTTGGCCCGGGTGATCCCGGTGTAGATCAGTTCCTTGGTGAGCACCGGGTTCAGGGCGTCCGGCAGGATCAGCGCGGTATGGGCGAACTCCGAGCCCTGGGATTTATGCACGGTCATGGCGTACACGGTCTCGACATCATTGAGCCGGCTCGGCAGGACGAATCGCACTCCACCCTGCCCGTCGTTGCGCGGGAACGCCACGCGCAAAACCTGCTTGCCCGCCTCGGGCCCGTCGCGCTCAGGCAACTTGAGCGCGATACCGATATCGCCGTTCATCAAGCCCAGGCCGTAGTCATTGCGGGTCATCAGCACGGGACGCCCTTCATACCACTGCTGGTCGCTGTCGATCAGCCGCGCCCTGAGCAGCGCCTCGGTGACCCGCACATTGAGCCCCTCCACACCCCACGGCCCCTTGCGCACCGCGCACAGCAACTGGAAGGCATCGAAGGCTTGCAGGACCTGGCGCGCCCAGTCCATCCAGCTCGTATCATCCAGCGTGGTGCTGAACGTCGGCCGCTGGTTACGCAGCACGCTCAAGTAATGCCGATAGCCTTGGGGTCCTTCGCCATGTCCTTCTAGCAGCAAGCGCTCCAAGGCACGATCCTGTTCATTCTTGAGCGACACGCTGAACACGTCGCCGTGACTGCGTGCCGCCAGCAGATTGCGCGCCTCATCGGGCTGCTGCTGATTGACCCAACGGGCCAACTGGCCGATGCCGCTGCCTTCGCCGAAACGTCGCGAATGACGCAACATCACTACCTGCTGCGCCAATGGATGACTGCCGTGGGTATCTTCCTGCAAGCCGCTGGCTGCCAGGCTTTCGCCACTGACCGACTCCAGCCACTGACGCGTTTGCGGGCTGTACCAACCGGCCTCGGCATCGCGACACAAATCCCCCAGCACCGCCCCCGCCTCCACCGAGGCCAACTGGTCCTTATCCCCCAGCAACACCAGACGGGCATGGGGCGGCAAGGCGTCCAGCAGGTTGGCCATCATTTCCAGGTCAATCATCGAGGCTTCGTCCACCACCAGCACATCCAGCGGCAGGCGATTGCCCCCGTTGTGGCGGAAGTGCCGGGTGCCCGGACGGCTGCCGAGCAAGCGGTGGACGGTGGTGACGTCGGAGGGGATCTTATTGCGGATGTCTTCGCTGACTTTCAGCGTACGCACCTGCTGGCTGATGGATTCGGTCAGGCGCGCGGCGGCCTTGCCGGTGGGCGCCGCCAAACGGATTCTCAGCGGTTGGCCCGCTTCGACTGCGGGCGCCTGGAGCAAGGCCAGCAGGCGCACCACCGTGGTGGTCTTGCCGGTGCCCGGCCCGCCGGTGACGATGCTGAACGCGCCGCGAGTCGCGAGGGCACAGGCGAGCTTTTGCCAGTCGATCACTTCAGCGGATCCGGCCGAACCGAACAGACCGGTCAGGCGCTGAGGCAGGTCGCTCGGGGCGACTTCTTGCACCTCGAGGCGTTGGCGCAACGCATGATCGATCTGCCGCTCGTAGGCCCAGTAGCGGCGCAGATAAAGACGCTTGCCCGACAGCACCAGCGGGCGCTGTTGCGCGGTTTCACTGGTGTCGACCGCCAGCGCGACCAGACTTCCGGCGGCCAGCACCTTGCACCAATGGGCACCATCGAGCGATGCCAGCAACTGTGACGGCAACAGCATCGCGCCACCTTGCACATCGCCTTCCGGCGGCAGCGACAGGGCGAAATCCGGTTCCTTCAAGGTTTCGAACAGATCCAGGCAGACATGCCCATGACCCAGTTGATGGCTGGTCAACGCGGCGGCCAGCAGCACCAGCGGATCATCGTCCGGAGCCAGTTCATGCAGGAAGGCTACGAAGGCTTTATCCAGTGCACGCAGCCAGCCACGTTCGACCCAGCGTGTGAGCAACACCAGCAGGTCGTCGGCGCGGCTCAAGGGGGCGAGTTCGGCGAGGTTGCCGATTGCCGACGAGCTCGGCAGCACATCGGCGAAGGTGCGGTTCATAGCAATACTCCCTGTTCCCACGCCGGTTCAGCCTTGGGCTCGGCTTTACCCTGGAACATGCGGTCCAGGCGCTCGATCAGCTCTCTGGGTGGACGGGCGAAATACACGCCTTGTGTCGGCGCGCGGGTGCCGCGCAGGAACAGATACAGCGCGCCACCGATGTGCCGGTCGTAGTCGTAATCGGCCAGACGAGCCTTGAGCTGGCGATGCAGGGCCAGCAGGTACAACACGTATTGCAGGTCGTAACGGTTATCCAGAATCGACTGCTCCATGGCCTGCTCGGTGTAGGCCGAGTCGTCAGCGCCCAACCAGTTGGATTTGTAATCGGCGACGTAATAGCGACCGTCGTGCTCGAAGGTCAGGTCGACAAAGCCCTTGAACATGCCGTTGAGCAGCACCGGCTCGGCGGCCAGACGCGGCATGCCGTTGTGGGTGTACTGGCGCACCAGCGCATCGAGTTTGAGTACATCGACCTTGTGGCTGGCGAACCAGAATTCCATTTCGACCTGATACTGGGTCAACTGCTCGAACACCACAGGCGCCTGCCCCGCTCCCACTGGCAGCGGCGATTTGAGCAGATGCTGCAGCCAGTCGCTCAGCGTAGTGATCCAGCCTTCCCAGCCACGGCGATTGCAGCGCCGGGCGATGGCGTCTTCCACGGCTTGCGACGTGACGGCGAAACCTTCGTCACCGGCCCACTCGAGCAAGCCATGGAGAAAGGTGCCCGGGTTCGGACCGCGAGGGAAACGGTGAATATCCGCACCGCCGGCGAGCATCTCACGGGGCGCTTGCGGATCGAGACGTTCGTCGTCGAAGAGCTTCTGCGCCTGCGGGCTTTCCGGCGACTCGTCGCTGCCCTCGCTCAGTACATCGCTCAGGCGCAAGGCGCTGTAGGAGGCGATCCACCAGTTTTCGCTGGCCTTGCGTGACGGCATCATCGGAGCGCGCAAAGCGGCGGTGTTTTGCGGTGGATGGTAGTGCTCGATGGTGGCTTCCGGCATTTCGCCGTAGCCAAGGGACGGGCAATCCTGCTGCAAGTCTTGCAGCCAGCGGTTGAGTGACTGGGACTCGCTCAGGATGGCGCCGCCACCCAGCAGATAACCCAGCGCCGACAGGTGCAGCACCGAGCTGTTGTTGTTCCCGCGCTTGAGATCGGTCACTCCCAGCCAGCAGGCATGCTGCGCCCGGGTCAGGGCCACATAAAGCAGGCGCAGATCTTCAGCCAGTCGCTCGTCGTCAGCCAGGGCGATCAATTCGGCGGTCGGGTTCAGCGTCACCTGCGCCTTGCCGTCAGCATCGTGGTAATGCAACGGCAAACGACTGCCATCCACCGGTTTCGCCGAGCAAATGAACGGCAGGAACACCAGTGGATATTCAAGCCCCTTGGACTTGTGGATGGTCACCACCTTGACCAGTTGCTCATCACTTTCCAGACGCAGAATCTGCTCTTCACCGGCCTGGCCGGACAGCGCCAGATGCTCGGACAAATGCCGGATCAGCGCCTGTTCGCCATCCAGTTCGGCGGCGGCCTGTTGCAGCAATTCGCACAGATGCAGCAGGTTGGTCAGCACCCGCTCGCCATCGCTGCGGGCAATCAAAGTCTGGGGCAATTGGAAGTCATGCAGCAGGCAGCGCAGCATCGGCAACACGCCCTGCTTGCGCCAGATCTCGCGATAACGACGGAACTGCATGACCCGGGACTCCCAGGCCATTTCGTCCTGATTGAGTTGCTCCAGTTCCACCAGCGACAGGTTGAGCGTGATGCAGGCCAGGGCGGCTCGTAGCGGTCGCTCGACATCCGGCTCGGCGCAGGCCTTGAGCCAGGTCAGCATGTCGTGAGCTTCCTGGGCGGCGAACACCGAATCCTTGTCCGACAGATAAACGCTTCGCACACCGCGAGCGGAAAGCTCGGCGCGCACGGCCTGGGCCTCCTTGCCGTCGCGCACGAGGATGGCGATGTCGGCGGGCCGCAGGCCTTTGAAATCCTCGCCGTCGCGCGTGAACCCGGCCTGGTTCTGTTGCCCGCCGTTGAGCAACGCGGTGATCTGGCTGGCGCAGGCGGCGGCCAGTTGTTGCCGGTACACCGCACCGGATAACGGCTGCTCGGAAGACAGGTGCCAGATGTTCAGTGCTGGCACGGTCTGGCCATCGATCTGCAGAACTTCTTTGCGCCCTTGGGACTGGACCGGCAAGAACGGCACCGGGTTTTCGCCATCGCTCTCACGGAACAGGAACGCACCACGCCCGGCCTCTCGAATCTCGGCGCGTTTAAAGACGTGGTTCACGGCGCTGACCATGCCGTGGCTGGAGCGGAAGTTGGTGCCCAGGGTATGCAGGCGACCCGTCGTGGCCTGACGGGCGCGCAGGTAGGTGTAGATGTCGGCACCGCGGAAGGCATAGATGGCCTGTTTCGGGTCACCAATCAGGAACAGGCCGCTCTCGGGATTGTTGTCTTCGATGCGGTAGATGCTCTCGAAGATACGGTACTGCACCGGGTCGGTGTCCTGGAATTCGTCGATCAGCGCGACCGGGAACTGCTCGCGGATCAAGGTCGCCAGGCGCTCTCCGCCTTCGGCCTGCAAGGCAGCATCCAGACGCAACAGCATGTCGTCGAAGCCCATTTCCGCGCGGCGACGTTTTTCTTCCTCGAAGCGCGCACCGACCCAATGGGCGGCATGCTGCAGAACGGCAGCATCGGGTGTCGGCAAACCATCCAGACACACTTTCAAGGCGTGCATGGCATCGAGACCCGGATGGTCGGGAGCCGGGCCTTTCTTCCAGGCTTCGGCCATCCCCTCGGGGGTCAGGCGCGTGAAACCGGTGCCGATGTCCAGTTGCTCAAGGGCTTCGTCCTCGGCCCAGGTCTTGATCTTCTCGAACCAGGGCTCGAAGTAGCGCGCCTGCATCTTGCGCCCGTCGACGCTTTTGCTGGCGACACCTTCGTGACAGATGGCGAGCAATTCATCCGCCCACTGACGCCACGGCATCTTGAGTTCCAGCAAGGCGGCTCGGCGCTCTTGCAGACACTCCATGATCAGCTCGGCGGGCTCGCGGTTTTCAACCTTGTCCCGCTCGCTGGCAAACAACCCGCGCACCTGCGGCAATAGCGCCGCCGGCCCGCCCCAATTGGTGCGCACCCAGTTCAGGGCATCGCCCTGCATCGGGTAGCAGAACAAGCGCCAATAGTCGCGCAGGACCTCGCCGAGCAGATCGCTGTGATCGGTTTCCAGGGTCTGGGTAAACAGGCTGCCACTGTCGAAAGCGTGCTCGCGCAACATGCGCTGACACCAACTGTGGATCGTCGAAACTGCGGCTTCATCCATCCACTGCGCGGCGATGTCGAGGCGGTTGGCGCAACCTGCCCATTGCTCGGGCAAATAAGTATCACGCAGTTCGGCGATCAGGCCGTCGGGAGCTGGAGTTTCATCGCGGAAGAACCGCGCAGCTTCCGCCAAACGCGTGCGGATTCGCTCACGCAGCTCCTTGGTGGCAGCATCGGTGAAGGTCACGACCAGGATCTGTGGCGGCAACAACTCGCGCCCGAAGCCATTGGCCTCGCCACCATGACCGAGGACCAGACGCAGGTACAACGCGGAAATGGTGAAGGTCTTGCCGGTGCCGGCACTGGCTTCGATCAACTGACTGCCACGCAGCGGGAACGCCAGGGCCAGAGGTGTCTTGGTGGTCATGGGCGCGCCTCCTCGCTGGCCATCGAACGCCAGGGGGCCTCGAGCATCGGTTTGTACAGCGCTTCGCACCAGTCCATGAATGTCTCGTCGGCGACCAGTGCATCGAAATCGGCAAACTGACGGGCCAGCGCCACGCTTTCGCGACGCTCACCGTCGGTGGTCAGGCCATCGCCTTCATAGGCCTTGCGGGCAGCTGCTTCGGCCTTGACCGGATCGGTCTGGCCCAACCAGGCGAAGGCCGTCTTGACTGCGATCGGCAGCGGTTGGCGCATGCCGGCTTTCCAGGCCAGCAGCAGATCCCCCAATATCCGTTTCGCTGATTGGGTTTCCAACGGCGCGAGCATCAAGCTGTCATCGCTGGCCACCAATGCGGTGGTCATCTCAAGGCCACTTGCGCATGCGATCAGATGGTCAACCCAGGGCCGCGTCAGGCGATGCCATTTGCGCGACTTGATCGAGCCGATGCTGTTGGGGATCGTAGTCACGGACAGCAATCCGCCATCGGCACGCTGATGCAGGCCACTGAGCCAGCCTTCAATGCGCAGATCATGCAGTTCCAGATTCACCGGTAGCGCACTGGTTAACGGTGTTGGCCATAGAGCCAACAACTGATGGTAGCGCTCGACCAGATCCGGCAGCGGTTCGATCAACTCTCGCTGGAGGCACTCGCCAAATCCGGCCATGGGCAGCAGGCCGCTGTTTTGCAGGCGCCGCGCTTGTGCCTCAAGAGCCTGGTCGGGGTTATCCACGTCATTGAGCGCGGCCTTCAGCAGGTTGTCGCTGAGGCTGTAGCGCTGCAGTGCGTCGAGGACGAAGGGCTCCTCATCCGCCAGAGGTACTTCGGCGGCTTCGAAGAACACCTTCAATCTTTGGCTGAAGAAATGCCGCACCGGGTTGCGCAGGAAATCCTGGAGCTGACCGATGCCCAGCGGCTCCTCTTGAATGTGAGGCGCGAGGATTTCGTTTTCGGCAGTCTGGCTTGGTGCGTGATGAAGCACCTGCCATTCGTTGGCGTAGCTGAACAGGTCATCGCCTTCGTGGAAGTAGCGAGCGCTGAAGGGTTGCAACGGGTGTTCCTGGGTCAGCGTTTCGAGCACGTCTTGTTCGGCGTCGCTTGATTTCCAGCCGCTGGCGAGGTGATCGCGCAATTGACCGATCAGTACCGACGCGGGGCGCTCGCTGTTGTCGCGAATGCTGCGGCCGACCCAGCTGATGTACAGCTGGTCGCGGGCCGACAGCAGCGCTTCGAGCAGAAGGTAACGGTCGTCCTCGCGACGTGAACGATCACCGGGCCGGTAGTCGCTGCCCATGAGGTCAAAGTCCAGCGGCGGTTGCGCCCGCGGGTAGTCGCCGTCATTCATGCCCAGCAGGCACACCAGTTTGAAAGGGATCGCACGCATCGGCATCAGGGTGCAGAAGTTCACCGCGCCGGCGAGGAAGCGTTGGGACAAGCGGCCCTGATCCAGGCCGGCCAGCCAGGCTTCACGAACGACGGTCAGCGGCAGTTCGTCCTGCAGACCGACCGACTCACAATTCTCCAGCCAGGCTTCGCGCAGCTCTTCCAGCTGCGTGAGCAAGAAGTCGTCATGCTCATTGGTGGCCTGGAAGAACAGCGAGGTCAGTGCCTGCAGGCGCAGGCTCCATTGGCTCGGTGATGCCGGTTGTGTGAGTTCCCGATGGGCGATTTCCAGCGCGTCCAGCAATGAAACCAGCGGGCCGATCAGTGCCGCATCCAGCCCGCCAATCTCGTTGTACGGCTCGATGCCGCCGTACATGCTGCCACTGCCGACGGCATATCCAAGCAGCATGCGACGCAGGCCGAAACGCCAACTGTTTTGCTCAAGAGCCTCTGGCAAACCAAGGCCTGCGCGTTGCTCGGCGTTCATGCCCCAACGAATGCCCGCGCCTTCGATCCAGCTGTGCAGGGTCGGCAGATCGCGCTCCTCGACACCGAAGCGCGCGCGCAATGCGGGTACGTCCAGCAGATCGAGAATCTCACTGACGGGGAATCGGCTGTCAGGCAGTTTGAGCAGGTGTTCGACGGCGATCAGCAAAGGGTCGCGACCGCGCTGGCCCTGGTCTGCCAGCGTGAAAGGAATGAAACGTGGGTCGTGACGATCGAGCTGGCCGAATACAGCGCGAATATGCGGTGCATAGCTATCGATGTCCGGGACCATGACGATCACATCCCGGGGGCGCAGATGAGAGTCGGCGCTGAAGCGTGCGAGCAGTTGGTCGTGGAGGATCTCCACTTCACGCTGGGCACTGTGGGCGATGTGAAAACGGATCGACTGATCGTGCTGTGGATCGATGGCTGGCCAGCGTTCGCGGGTCTCGTTCAGGGGGCGCAGTTCGAGGATGTCGTCTTGCAGCTGATTGAGCATGTTCAGGGGCTGGCTGTCGCTGAACAGGTCAATGCGACCGTCGCGGAACGCTGCGCGATAGCTGTTGGGATCGTCGTAGCTGTCGAGCAGGTTTATGTAGTCCCTGCCCTGCTTGCCCCAGGCGGCCAGCAGCGGATGGGCGTGCTGATGCAGAGTTTGCGGGTCGAGCACCACCGGCATGCCACTCTTGCGGGCCTGGCGTTTGTATTGATGTCGCAGGAGGTCTTTATCGGCAACGATGTCTGCCCAGTGATGACGGCAGGGGTTGTGTACGCACAGCAGGACCTGGCTGAATCGAGCCAGTCCGGCGAGGGCTTCCAGGGCTTGGGCCGGCAGCGAGGAGATACCAAACACAATTACTCGAGAGGGCAATCCTTTGGGGGCTACTTCAAGATTGTTGATGCGCTCGATGAAGCGCTGGTGGACGCCGGCGCGACTTTGGGACATGCCTTCTTCGCCGACATCCACCAGCAGTGCACGCCATAACTCTGCTTGCCAGCAATTGGCTGGGGGCAGCGGCTTGGCTTCGCCTCGGCCGCTGCGCAATTGATGGCGTCCTTCGGCCCAGTCTTCGAGCCAGTCTGCGCGATACACCTGGTATTGGTCGAACAAGTCAGCCAGTCGCTCAGCCAACTGGTAGCGCTTGCGCAGGTCGGTGTCGTGGGTCAGGAAGCGTTGCAGGGGTTCGAAGTGCGGTTGATTGATCAATTGCGGCAGCAGGCGCATCAGGCGCCAAGTCAGCGGGGCTTTATCGAGCAAGGATTTGGCCGGGATTTCGTCACGACCCAGGACCATGCGGTAGAGCTGCCACATGAAGCTGCCGGGCAACTGGACATCAATCGCGGCGGCGATTCCACAGCCGCCCATGTCATCGTCCTCAGCATCTTCGGCCAGCGCCAGTTTGAGCCACTGTGCAATGCCGTTGCTTTGTACCAGGGCAATCTCATTTTCCAAGGGAGCCAGCGGGTAGCGGCGCATCCAGCTCACCACCAGGCTGCGCAGCTCGTCCAGGCGGTTGCCGTGAACCACCATAAAACCAGCATTGAGGGACATTGCGTCCGGCATAAAGACTTCCTTGGAAAATACGAATGCTAGGGCCGAACCTTAGCATTGTCGGGGGGCGGTGACAGCGGGGAGCTGTTCAGCTTTGGTTGCGAACTTTTTACG
>NZ_JAIQWX010000142.1 GCF_020164475.1 Pseudomonas sp. REP124
CTCGCTCCTACAGGGAACAGGGGCAGGCACGCCCCACAGGTGATGAGGTGGAATCAGGCCTCGAGTTCCAGGCCCACACCCAGGCGGCGGGACATGCACGGCCAGCGTTTCCACGCCGCGCCAGTGTCCGGGCTGCTGAGTTTGTCGCGGTAGGCTTCCACCGACTCCAGCGCAAAGCTGTCGTCGTTGAGCATCTCGTCCACAGCGTGATGCACCGCCTCGTCCAGTTGGTTGGCAAATTCCTCACCGATCAATTGGTGAGCAATCAGATTGGCGACCGTCATGTCCAGAGGGATCAGTGGCTGGCCGAAATGCTTGATGTACAGGTCGTTGACCTCTTCGACGAATCGGTGCGCGAGATAAGCTTCATCCAGCAGGCTGTCGAGGCCCACATGGCCCGCCATGATGGCGGGCGGCTGGAGGAAATACTGCTCGGCGATTTTCAGCACCGGTTTGATCTGCGACTCGATTCCCGCTTCCCTTGCGACTTCATTGGCTGCTTCCAGCAGATCAGGCACTTCGTCGATGTAGGCGGCGACAAAACGCGTCAGCACGCCATTGGCATCGGTTTCCGGCAATTGGATCGCCGGGTGGAGATGAGGCAGTTTGCTTTCCAGTTGACGGGTCAGCAGGCCGGTTTCGGCTTCGTGTTGTTGGGCTTTTCGGATCTGCTCGCGCAATGCGGCGGTGTTCATGAAAACTCCAGGGAACAAGGCAATGAAATAGGGAAGACATAACTTAGCTGGCTTACGAAAAATGCTAAGACGCATTTGTCATAATTGTTTCATCCTTGAGACGCCCCCGTTATATCCGAGTGCCACCACTCATCTGCATCCTTCTCCATTCTTGACCTGCAAAGCAAGTTAATGCTGTTTCACTCGATTTACGCCTTCACGTTGCGAGGTGAGAGTCGCTGTCTATACTCGCTCATGAATGGAGTTAGCTGATGAAGCCCGACTGCACACGCAGCAAGGCCCGGCAATTCAAGTTCGTAGTCTGATGCAGCCGCTCCCTTGCCGCAGGTGAAAGCCGGCGGGATAAAAAGAACGATAAGGGGAACCCGCAATGATGCGACATCCACATGTCTGGATGGGCCTCCTGTTGTGGTCGATTTTCAGCCCGGCGCAAGCGGCCTGGACTGTGAATATGGCGCCTGGAGCGACTGAAATCAGTCACGCTGTGTTTGACCTGCACATGACCATTTTCTGGATCTGTGTAGTGATCGGCATCATCGTCTTCGGTGCCATGTTCTGGTCGATGATGGTGCATCGCCGCTCGACCGGGCAGGTCGCCGCAAAATTCCACGAAAGCACTACCGTCGAAATCCTCTGGACCATCGTGCCGTTCCTGATTCTGGTGGCCATGGCGATTCCGGCGACAGCCACCCTGATCAAGATGTACGACGCCAGTGAGCCGGATATCGATATCCAGGTCACGGGCTATCAGTGGAAGTGGCACTACAAATACCTGGGCCAGGACGTCGAGTTCTTCAGCAACCTGGCCACTCCCGCCGACCAGATCCACAACAAGGAGACCAAGGGCGAGCACTACTTGCTCGAGGTCGACAAGCCGCTGGTGCTGCCTGTTGGCGCCAAGGTGCGCTTCCTTGTGACCTCCGCCGACGTGATCCACTCCTGGTGGGTGCCGGCCTTCGCGGTCAAGCGCGATGCGATCCCGGGGTTCGTCAACGAGGCTTGGACCCGCGTCGAAAAACCCGGTCTGTACCGCGGCCAGTGCGCCGAGCTGTGCGGCAAGGACCACGGGTTCATGCCGATTGTGGTCGAGGTCAAGGAAAAGGCCGACTACGAGAAATGGCTGGCCGAGCGCAAGGCTGAAGCGGCGCAACTCAAAGAGATGACCAGCAAGGAATGGACACTCGAAGAACTCGTGGAGCGCGGCGACAAGGTCTATCACACCACCTGCGTGGCCTGTCACCAGGCTGAAGGCCAGGGTCTGCCGCCGATGTTCCCGGCACTCAAGGGCTCGAAAATCGCCACCGGACCGAAAGACGCGCACCTGAGCATTGTCTTCCACGGCAAGCCCGGCACCGCCATGGCGGCGTTCGGCAAGCAGCTCTCGGAAGTCGATATGGCGGCCGTCGTGACCTATGAACGTAACGCCTGGGGCAACAACAAGGGCGACATGGTCACGCCGAAAGAAGTGCTGGAGCTCAAACAGGCGGAAAGCAAATGACCCGGCCTAACGCGCATGCAAGCAACCGGCCGGGGCACGACGCCTCGGCCCGCCCAGCCCATCTGTTGACAGGAGACAAGCCATGAGCGCCGTCATCGATGACCATGGTCATGCCGACCACGCCCACGGCCCCGCCAAAGGCCTGATGCGCTGGGTGCTGACCACCAACCACAAGGACATCGGCACGCTGTACCTGTGGTTCGCGTTTTCCATGTTCCTGCTGGGCGGCTCCTTCGCGATGGTGATTCGCGCCGAGCTGTTCCAGCCCGGGCTGCAGATCGTCCAGCCGGAGTTCTTCAACCAGATGACCACCATGCACGGTCTGGTGATGGTCTTCGGCGCAGTGATGCCGGCCTTCGTCGGCCTGGCCAACTGGATGGTGCCGCTGATGATCGGCGCGCCGGACATGGCCCTGCCACGGATGAACAACTTCAGTTTCTGGCTGTTGCCGGCGGCGTTTCTGATGCTGGTGTCGACCCTGTTCATGCCCGGAGGCGGGCCGAACTTCGGCTGGACCTTCTACGCACCGCTGTCGACGACCTATGCGCCGGAAAGCGTGACCTTCTTCATCTTTGCCATCCACTTGATGGGGATCAGTTCGATCATGGGCGCGATCAACGTGATCGCCACCATCCTCAACCTGCGCGCCCCCGGCATGACGTTGATGAAAATGCCGCTGTTCGTCTGGACCTGGCTGATCACAGCATTTCTGCTGATCGCGGTGATGCCGGTACTGGCCGGTTGCGTGACGATGATGCTGATGGACATCCACTTCGGCACCAGCTTCTTCAGTGCCGCCGGTGGCGGTGACCCTGTACTGTTCCAGCACGTGTTCTGGTTCTTCGGGCATCCCGAGGTGTACATCATGATCCTGCCGGCGTTCGGCGCCGTCAGCTCGATCATCCCGACCTTCTCGCGCAAGCCGCTGTTCGGCTACACCTCGATGGTCTACGCCACGGCGAGCATCGCGTTCCTGTCGTTCATCGTCTGGGCGCACCACATGTTCGTGGTGGGCATTCCGCTGGTGGGCGAGCTGTTCTTCATGTACGCCACGCTGTTGATCGCGGTGCCGACCGGGGTGAAGGTGTTCAACTGGGCCAGCACCATGTGGCAGGGCTCGCTGACCTTCGAGACGCCGATGCTGTTCGCGGTGGCGTTCGTGATCCTGTTCTCCATCGGCGGTTTCTCCGGGTTGATGCTGGCCATCGCTCCGGCGGACTTCCAGTACCAGGACACCTACTTCGTGGTCGCGCACTTCCACTATGTACTGGTGCCCGGGGCGATCTTCGGGATCTTCGCCTCGGCGTACTACTGGCTGCCAAAGTGGACCGGCCACATGTACGACGAAACCCTCGGCAAGCTGCATTTCTGGCTGTCGTTCATCGGCATGAACATGGCCTTCTTCCCGATGCACTTCGTGGGCCTGGCGGGAATGCCGCGGCGGATTCCGGACTACAACCTGCAATTCGCCGACTTCAACATGGTGTCGTCGATCGGCGCGTTCATGTTCGGTACCACGCAGATCTTCTTCCTGTTCATTGTGATCAAGACCATTCGCGGCGGCCCGCCTGCACCGGCCAAACCGTGGGATGGGGCCGAGGGCCTCGAGTGGAGCATTCCGTCGCCGGCGCCGTATCACACCTTCACCACGCCGCCGGAAGTGAAATGAACATTGCCTGCCTTGCACTAACCTCTGTGGGAGCTGGCTTGCCTGCGATAGAGCCGACGCGGTGTGTCAGATACGCCGCCATCGCGGGCAAGCCCGCTCCCACAGGGATCTCGGTCGAGGACTGAAATCATGGCTGACTCGATCTCAATGAAAAAACTGGTCACCCGCCTGATGCTGGTGGTGGTGGCGATGTTTGTTTTCGGGTTTGCCCTGGTGCCGATCTACGACGTGATGTGCAAGGTCTTCGGCATCAATGGCAAGACCGCCGGGCAATACGAGGGCGAGCAGGTCGTTGATGCCTCGCGGCAGGTGCGGGTGCAGTTTCTGTCGACCAATTCCGCCGACATGTCCTGGGACTTCTATCCCAAGCAGGATGAGCTGACGACCAATCCCGGGGCCGTGAACGAGATGATCTTCATTGCACACAACCCCACCGACCGCCCGATGAGCGCCCAGGCCGTACCGAGCATCGCGCCCAGTGCCGCGGCGGCGTATTTCCACAAGACCGAATGCTTCTGCTTTACCCAGCAAGTGCTGCAGCCCGGTGAACGAATCGAAATGCCGGTGCGTTTCATTGTTGACCGCGACATGCCCAAGGATGTGAAGCACCTGACGCTGTCCTACACGCTGTTCGATATCACCGCCCGACATCCACCGGTAGCCGTAAACACTGGCGGTTGAGCGTGCCCGATAAGGAGAACAATAAATGGCAACTCATGAGCACTATTACGTACCGGCCCAGAGCAAATGGCCGATCGTCGCCACGGTCGGCATGTTCGTCACCGTGTATGGCCTGGCGACCTGGTTCAACGACCTGAAGGCTGCGCGCCCGGAATCCCACGGCCCGCTGATCTTTTTCGTCGGCGGCCTGCTGCTGGCCTACATGCTGTTCGGCTGGTTCGGCACGGTGATCAAGGAAGGTCGCGCGGGACTGTACAGTGCGCAGATGGATCGCTCGTTCCGCTGGGGCATGAGCTGGTTCATTTTCTCCGAGGTGATGTTTTTCATCGCCTTCTTCGGTGCGTTGTTCTACGTGCGTCATGTTTCGGGCCCAGCGCTCGGCGGTGAAGGCACCAAAGGCCTTGCCCATATGCTCTGGCCAGGATTCGAGTTCACTTGGCCGCTGTTGAACAACCCGGATTCCAAGCTATTTCCGCCGCCCAAGGACGTCATCAGTCCCTGGGGTCTGCCGCTGCTCAACACCGTGTTGCTGGTCAGTTCCAGCGTCACCGTGACCATCGCTCACCACGCCCTGAAAAAGGGCCATCGCGGTGCGCTGAAACTCTGGTTGGCGATTACCGTGTTGCTGGGCTGCGCGTTCCTCGGTTTCCAGGCTGAAGAATACATCCACGCCTACAAGGAACTGGGCCTGACCCTGGGCTCGGGCATCTACGGCGCCACGTTCTTCATGCTCACCGGCTTCCACGGCGCCCACGTGACCATCGGCACCATCATCCTGTTCGTGATGCTGATGCGGATCATGCGCGGGCATTTCGACAACGATCACCAGTTCGGCTTCGAAGCGGCGAGCTGGTATTGGCACTTCGTGGACGTGGTGTGGATCGGGCTGTTCATCTTCGTCTATGTGCTTTAAGGCTACCAAGGCGCATGTGAGACCAACTGGCCGCTGAAGAAACCCCAGGCAATCAAGCCCACGGTAATCGCGGCCAGTGCGACACGGACACTCAAGGCAATGACGACGCGGTTCGAACGGCTGTCGTCCTTGACCAGAAAAAACAGGCCGCTGAACAGGCTGACAACCGTGGCAATCAGCATCAGGACGATAGCTGCTTTGAGCATGGTGTAACTCCGGGGGACATGCGATGCATTTGAGTATAGCTATCGCGCTGACCGACTTTCTGGCCACGCCATGAAGCGCTTTCGGCCGGGCGTCGTCCCGACACTGGTGGTCGCCCTGTTGCTGCCGCTGCTGGTGTCGCTCGGGTTCTGGCAGCTGAGCCGGGGCGCGGAGAAAAGCGCGCTGCTGCAAAGCTATGCCGAGCGCCGGGCCGCGGAGCCTGTGGCCAGCACCGAACTGCAACACAGCGCCGATCCGGCCTTTCGCCGGGTACGTCTGCACGGTCAATTCGATGCCGCCCACAGCGTTCTGCTGGATAACCGCCAGCGTAACGGCAAGGTCGGCGTCGAGCTGCTGCAACCCTTTCAGGATCAGGCCACCGGGCTGTGGCTGCTGGTCAATCGCGGCTGGCTGCCCTGGCCGGATCGCCGCACACCACCGCAATTCACTACCCCCACGGACGTCCTGAGTCTCGACGCCTGGGTCTACGTCTCCCCCGGCGCAGCCTTCCAGCTTCACGCCGACCCGAACACCAGCACCTGGCCAAAACTGCTGACGGCCATTGACCCGAACGCCCTCTGGAAAGCCCTCGACCGCGACGGCTTCGCCTACGAATTACGCGCAGAAACCGGCCCCGCCACTTACCAGGCCGACTGGCCGGTGGTTGCCATGGGCCCGGAAAAACACATCGCTTATGCCGTGCAGTGGTTCGCCATGTCGATCGCCCTGCTCGGCCTTTATCTGTACCTCGGCTGGCACAACGCAAAGGAGAAACACCATGGGAGCGGCCATGAATCCACCCAGCATGTCTGAGGCCAAAACGCCGGCGACGCGGCGCAAGGGACGCATTCAACTGCTGCTGATCGTGCTCGGGGTGATCGGCCCGATGATCCTTGCCACCGGCATGTACAAATTGCAGTTCTGGGTGCCGGATGGGCGCAGCTATCACGGCGAGATGATCGGCAATGGCCAGTCCCGCGCCGACCTCGGCGTGCAGGCCGATGAGCAGCGCTGGCAGCTGTTGGTGACCGCGCCGCAGACATGCGCCGTGGATTGTCAGCAATTGGTGTATCTGGCCCGGCAGATTCAGATCGGCCTGGGCAAGGACGCTTCGCGCGCCAGCCACGGACTCGCAACGGCCCAACCGCTGAATGGCGATTACGACGCCAAATTGACCCGCGAGTATCCGCAGTTGCAGCGCTATTCGCTGGATCTTGGCGCATTCCGCAAAACCTCGGCGGACCAGGCGGTACCGCAACTGTGGATCATCGACCCCCACGGCAATCTGGTGCTGCGCTACGGCCCGTCGGTCAAAGGCAAGGACCTGCTCAACGACCTGCGCCACCTGCTGAAACTGTCGAACATCGGATAAGGGCATCGTCATGGCCAAACCTGGATTTCGCCTCGCGCTGTTTGCCACTTTGCTGGCGCTGATTGTGGTGCTGCTCGGCGCCTACACCCGCCTGACCCACGCCGGCCTCGGCTGCCCGGACTGGCCCGGCTGCTACGGCTTCATCAGCGTGCCGAAAAGCGAAGCCCAGCTGGCCCATGCCGAACTGCACTTCCCGGACGCTCCGGTGGAAGCCCACAAGGGCTGGAACGAGATGATCCACCGCTACTTTGCCGGCACCTTGGGCCTGCTGATTTCCGTATTGGCCGGTCGCGCCTGGGTCCATCGGCGGCATCCGGGGCAACCGGTGAAGCTGCCGCTGTTTCTGTTGGCGGTAGTGTTTGCACAGGCCGCTTTCGGCATGTGGACGGTGACGCTCAAGCTCTGGCCGCAGGTGGTGACCGGGCATTTGCTCGGGGGTTTCGCCACCTTGAGTCTGTTGTTCCTGCTGACGTTGCGCCTTTCCGGCGTACTGCCGGCGCTGACGGTGCCGCGCCGCCTGCAGTACTGGGCCACCGCCGGACTTCTGCTGGTGATCGGGCAGATCGCCCTCGGCGGCTGGGTCAGCTCCAACTATGCCGCCGTGGCCTGCATCGATTTTCCCACCTGCCACGGGCAGTGGCTGCCGCCCGCCGACTTCGCCAACGGCTTTCACCTGACCCAGCACATCGGCCCGAATTACCTTGGCGGTCAACTGGACAGCGATGCCCGCACGGCGATTCACCTGACTCATCGCATTGGCGCTCTGGTGGTGACGTTGGTTCTGCTGGGGCTGGCCTGGCAATTGAAAGTCGTGGGGATGACCCGGCTCGCGAGCCTGGTGCTGGTGGCCCTCGCTGCGCAGATCACCCTGGGCATCAGCAACGTGCTGTTCCATCTGCCGCTGCCGGTGGCCGTGGCGCACAACGCCGGCGGCGCGGCGCTGCTGCTGACGATGGTGCTGGTCAACTATCACGCCCGGACCAGCCTGGTGCGGGTCACGCAGCCGACGCGCTGGCGCTTCAGCCCGCGTAAACATTCAGCCGCGCCCATAACAATAAAAGGAGAGATGCCATGGCGATTCTGATCGGCGAGCGTCCCAGTCAGGCGATCTGGCGTGACTATCTGGAGCTGACCAAACCCAAGGTGGTGGTGCTGATGCTCATCACCTCGCTGGTGGGGATGTTCCTGGCGACCCGCGCCGGGGTGCCGTGGACTGTGCTGGTGTTCGGCAACCTGGGCATCGCCTTGTGTGCCGGCGGCGCGGCGGCGGTGAACCATGTGGTGGATCGGCGCATTGATGCGGTGATGGCCCGCACCCACAAGCGGCCATTGGCCGAAGGACGGGTTTCACCGGCGACGGCGCTGACCTTCGCCCTGGTGCTGGCAGTGCTGGGCCAGGCGTTGCTGCTGGCGTTCACCAATCCGCTGACAGCATGGCTGACCCTGGCGTCTCTGCTCGGTTATGCGGTGATCTACACCGGTTTTCTGAAACGCGCGACGCCGCAGAACATCGTGATCGGCGGCCTCGCCGGTGCCGCCCCGCCACTGCTGGGCTGGACCGCCGCCACAGGCCACGTCAGCGCCGAACCGCTGTTGCTGGTGCTGATCATCTTCGCCTGGACCCCGCCGCATTTCTGGGCGCTGGCGATCCATCGCAAAGAGGAATACGCCAAGGCCGACATTCCGATGCTGCCGGTGACCCACGGCGAGCATTACACCAAGGTGCACATCCTGCTTTATACCGGCGCGTTGCTGGCCGTGAGCCTGATGCCCTATGCGATCCACATGAGCGGCCTGCTCTACCTGATTTGCGCCGCGGGCCTTGGCGCAAGATTTCTGCAATGGGCCGTGGTGCTGTACCGTGGCACTCGGCCGCACGCGGCGATCAACACCTTCAAGTACTCTATTTACTACTTGTTCCTGCTGTTTATCGCCCTGCTCGTAGACCATTACCTGATGCTGAACCTATGACCCGAACCCAGAAAACCGTCTTCATCCTTGTCGCCCTGATTGCACTGGTCCTGGGCCTGACCATCAACAAAGTGCTGTCCGGCAAAGGCCAGGGCGACCCGACGGCGCTGATCGATGCCGGCATCATCCTGCTGCCGCAAAGCCGCAACCTGCCGGACGTGACCATGACCGATCAGGAAGGCAAGCCAGTCGCGATCAACGAGCTCAAGGGCAAGTGGAGCCTGCTGTTCTTCGGCTACACCTTCTGCCCGGACATCTGCCCGACCACCCTCGCCCAACTGCGCCAGATCAAGAGCGAGCTGCCGCCCGAGGCTGTGGATAAATTGCAGATCGTGCTGGTCAGCGTCGACCCGAACCGCGACACGCCCAAGCAGCTCAAGCAGTACCTGGGTTACTTCGACCCACAGTTCATCGGCCTGACCCCGACCTCCACCGATGAGCTGCAGAAAGTCGCCAACGCGGTGAGCATTCCGTTCATTCCGGCGGACACCAGCAAGCCGAATTACACGGTGGATCACAGCGGCAACCTGGCCGTGATCGGGCCGGACGGGACGCAGCGCGGGTTCATTCGGGCGCCTTTGAATAATCAGAAGCTGGTGGCGCAGTTGCCGGTGATGCTCCGGCGCCAGTGACATCGGCGTGAGGCACTTGGCCGAAGATATCCGTGTCGGCCTTTATCGAATGTGAGAGCTGAACCCAATCCGTTCGCTCCCTCAGCACTCCGCGTTGCTAACGATCGGCAGGTTCTCAAGCTTTATTGTCGAATCGAATCAATTTAACAGCGTTTGAAATGTTATTTTTTTCCAAGTATTTTTTTACATTAGAGAGGGACTCAAACGTTGGATTATAGTGACCTGAATGGTTATTAATAACCACCTCTCCAAAGCGCTCTACTCGAATGTAGCCAGCACTAATAACCTGTTTACTTTTTTGGTTTGCAACCAAACTCCCATGATGTGGCAAATAAAACGCACCTTCTATGTTATTTTTCTGCCGATAGGCATAATCCCACAACTTCCCCGTTATTAATTTTCCACTTTTCGTCAAAACAAATTTTGCTTCACCCCCAGGACCAATATATTCAAAATCTTTTCTATTTCTAATAATTCGAATAGTAGGTTCTACTTCCTTATGCTTGGTACTCATGAACTCCTCATGAAGCATTGCTCGAAACTCTGGGTCATACCTTAAGTCGAACAGCTCTGGCTTCTTCCTCAACCCAAGTAACGAAAGTACTGACTTGAGCAAAGAATATTGACCAGTTTCATCCGATCGATTAATGGGGTCGCCCAAACAATATACATAAGAATTTAATCCGCCTCTCTCGAATGGACTCAAACGATCGGGACTGATAAATCGCATCAAAAGCGGGCTAAATACGCGACAACCATTGCCTAGCGAATAATTTCCAGTCACTGAATCAGATCGATCGCCATTGAACTTCAATAACGATGTATAGCTTCCACCTCTCAAATCATAACCATAGGCTGAATACATGAGTGGAACGTGGCTGTCGTTGTTGATAACTTGCAATACAGAACGGCCTTCATCTGTTGCCAAAAATGAGATTTCATCCGAGTCATCCTTTCGGTTCAACTGCGCTAATAGGTACACACTCTGCTGAAAAACCGTACGTTTCACCCCTCCTTGGATTTCCGTTGTCAGTCGATCTTTACAGTAAAAACGTCGGAGTTTCCCACCGTTAACCGTAGTCGTTTCGATAAGCCGATCGAGCGGATCATAGAAGTAATGACAGAGTTCGATTCCATGGGACGCTGGCATGAGTTCATCTCCTATAGATGCTTCTCTTACAGCAGGCAGAATCAAGTTTTTAAGGAAACCTGTCTACTATCAGATCTGATAGGGGTAGAGCATCCGCAGTTATCTGTAGGAGCGAAGCTTGCTCGCGAAGGCGGTGTGTCAGCCAAATGGATGCCAACTGATCCACCGCTTTCGCGAGCAAGCTTCGCTCCTACAGGGGACGGGGCACAAAAAAAGGGACGCACATGGCGTCCCCTTTTTTGTTACGGCTTCGGATCAGAACGCCGGCACCACGGCGCCTTTGTACTTCTCGAGGATGAAGGCCTTCACTTCCGGGCTGTGCAGGGCAGCGACCAGTTTCTTCATGTCTTCGCTGTCCTTGTCGTCCGGACGGGCAACCAGGATGTTCACGTATGGCGAGTCGCTGCCTTCAATGACCAGCGCGTCCTTGGACGGATCGAGTTTGGCTTCCAGCGCATAGTTGGTGTTGATCAGCGCCAGGTCGACCTGGGTCAGCACGCGCGGGATGGTCGCGGCTTCCAGTTCACGGAACTTCAGGTTTTTCGGGTTCTCGGTGATGTCCTTGACGGTCGACAGGATGTTGTTCGAGTCCTTCAAGGTGATCACGCCAGCCTTGGCCAGCAGCAACAGCGCGCGGCCGCCGTTGGTGGCGTCGTTCGGGATCACTACGGTGGCGGTGCTAGGCAGCTCATCGAGCTTCTTGTACTTGCTGGAGTAGGCGCCCAGCGGCTCCAGATGCACGCCGGCCACGGAAACCAGGTTGGTGCCCTTGGCCTTGTTGAACTCATCGAGGTACGGCTGGTGCTGGAAGAAGTTGGCGTCCAGACGTTTTTCGGCCACCTGCACGTTCGGCTGGATGTAGTCGGTGAAGACCTTGACCTTCAGGTCGACGCCGTCTTTGGCCAGGGCCGGTTTCACGAACTCGAGAATCTCGGCGTGCGGCACCGGGGTGGCGGCTACGGTCAGGGTGTCGGCGTGGGCGGAAAAGGCTGCAACGGCAGCGAACGCGACGAGTAGTTTTTTCATTCAGCTAACTCCTTGTGAGGCGCCCGATCCGGCGCCTGCCAGCGAATGGCCGGCACATTTGCAAAATACGAAAACGATTATTTACGAGAGAAGTGCACCACCAGCTTGTCGCCGACGGTTTGCAGAACCTGCACCAGCACCAGCAGCAAAATCACCGTGACGACCATCACGTCAGTCTGGAAACGCTGGTAACCGAAGCGAATCGCCAGGTCACCCAGACCACCGGCGCCCACCACACCGGCCATCGCCGTGTAGGAAACCAGTGTAATCGCGGTCACCGTAATCGCCGCGAAAATGCCCGGACGGGCTTCGGGCAGCAAGGCATTGGTGATGATCTGCCGCGTGGTTGCGCCCATGGCCTGGGTCGCTTCGATGATGCCGCGATCCACTTCACGCAGCGCGGTTTCCACCAGGCGCGCGAAGAACGGCGTGGCGCCAACTACCAGTGGCGGGATCGCACCGGCGACACCCAGCGAGGTGCCGGTGATCAACACGGTGAACGGAATCATCACGATCAGCAGAATGATGAAGGGCAGCGAACGCAGGATGTTCACCACCAGTGACAGCATCGCGTAGACGCCTTTGGCTTCCAGCAACTGGCGCGGACTGCAGAGGAACAGCAGCACGCCCAGCGGCAGGCCGAGCAGCACTGTGAAAAGCAGCGAGCCGCCGAGCATCAGCAGGGTGTCGACGGTAGCCAGCCAGATTTCGAACCAGTCGATGTTGGCGAAGAAAGTTGTCAGGGCTTCCATTAACGCAGCACCTCCATGTGGACGTCGGCCGCGGTGAAGCGGGCGAAGGCCGCTTCCATGTCACCGCCGGTGACGGCCAGGGTCAGTTGCCCGTAAGGGATGTCTTTGATGCGGTCGATGCGTCCGGCAAGGATGCTGTAGTCCACGCCGGTTTCACGGGCGACGGTGCCGAGCAACGGCGCGTAGGTCGCTTCGCCCTGAAAGGTCAGACGCACGATACGGCCCGGCACATGAGCGAAGTCATCGCGCTGTTCGCCTTCGTCGATCTGCTCGTCTTCCTGCACGAAACGCTTGGTGGTCGGGTGTTTCGGGTGCAGGAACACCTCGGCCACCGGACCCTGTTCGACGATCACGCCGGCATCCATCACGCCGACCTGATCGCAGACCCGACGGATCACGTCCATTTCATGGGTGATCAGCACGATGGTCAGTTTCAGTTCGCGGTTGATCTCGGCCAGCAATTGCAGGACCGACGCCGTGGTCTGAGGGTCCAGGGCACTGGTGGCCTCGTCGCACAGCAGGATCTTCGGCTTGGTGGCCAGGGCGCGGGCAATGCCGACGCGCTGTTTCTGCCCGCCGGACAATTGCGCCGGGTATTTGTTGGCGTGATCGGACAGACCGACCCGGGCCAGCAACTCGGCGACGCGCTTGTCGATGTCGCTGCGGGACATTTCACCGGCCAGCGTCAGCGGCAGCGCGACGTTGTCGGCCACGGTCTTGGACGCCAGCAGGTTGAAGTGCTGGAAAATCATCCCGACCTGCTGACGGAAACGGCGCAGGCCGTTGGCGTCGAGCGCGGTGATTTCCTCGCCGTCGACGATGATCTTGCCGCCGCTGGCGTTTTCCAGGCGATTGATCAGACGCAGCAGGGTACTTTTTCCCGCTCCGGAATGGCCGATCAGGCCGAACACCTGACCGTTCTCAATCGTCAGACTGGTCGGGTGCAGGGCGGGGATATCCTTACCGGCGACGCGGTAGGTTTTATGGACGTTTTGAAACTCGATCACGTAGCGAACCTTGTGGGGCGCGTTGGAATAGGGTCAGCGGTTAGCCGGGCGCGCATTTTAGCCTGTCCGTATAGAGGTTCTTAGCATTTATTTCGCTTTCATCCAGCGTTTTGGCAATAACGCGATCAAAGGTCAGATAAAAGGAACGCCCAAAAACGTCATCAGTCACTACTTAGGCAACTCGAATCAGCCTGAGGAGTGATCCCCGATGAGTACTAAAAAGCCTGCCGCGCCCAAGAGCGAACTGGCCGGGACCGATACCCTGGACCGCAACAACACCAATTCCAAGCTCGAGAGCCTGGAGCATTTCCGCTCCGACGCCACCGGACAGGCCCTGCGCACCAATCAAGGCGTGAAGGTGGCAGACAACCAGAACACCCTGAAGGCCGGCGCCCGCGGGCCTTCGCTGCTGGAAGATTTCATCATGCGTGAAAAGATCACGCATTTTGACCATGAGCGGATTCCCGAACGCATCGTGCATGCCCGGGGTACAGGGGCTCACGGCTATTTTCAGACCTATGAGAATCACAGCGCGCTGACCAAGGCCGGTTTCCTGAGGGACCCAGCGAAAAAGACCCCGGTGTTCGTGCGCTTTTCTACCGTTCAGGGGCCGCGCGGCTCGGGCGATACCGTACGCGATGTGCGCGGTTTCGCCGTGAAGTTCTACACCGACGAAGGCGTCTACGACCTGGTGGGCAACAACATGCCGGTGTTTTTCATTCAGGACGCCATCAAGTTTCCCGATTTCGTCCATGCGGTGAAACCCGAGCCCCACAACGAAATCCCCACCGGCGGCTCGGCCCACGACACCTTCTGGGACTTTGTTTCCTTGCAGCCTGAATCGGCGCACATGGTGATCTGGGCCATGTCCGACCGGGCGATCCCCAAGAGCCTGCGCAGCATGCAGGGCTTCGGCGTGCATACCTTCCGCATGATCAATGCCGACGGCAAATCGCGCTTCGTCAAATTCCACTGGCGCCCCACCGCCGGCACCTGCTCGCTGGTGTGGGATGAAGCGCAGAAGCTGGCAGGCAAGGACACCGACTACCACCGTCGCGATCTCTGGGAGTCCATCGAGATGGGCGATTATCCGGAATGGGAGCTGGGGGTTCAGGTAGTCGAGGAAGAAAACGAGCATGCCTTCGACTTCGACATCCTCGACCCGACCAAAATAATCCCCGAAGAAATCGTGCCGATTACCCCACTGGGCAAAATGGTGCTCAACCGCAACCCGGACAACTTCTTTGCCGAGACCGAGCAGGTCGCGTTCTGCCCGGGGCATATCGTGCCGGGGATCGACTTTTCCAACGACCCGTTGCTGCAAGGTCGGTTGTTTTCCTACACCGATACGCAAATCAGCCGACTGGGTGGGCCGAATTTTCACGAGATTCCCATCAATCGTCCGGTGATCCCGATTCACAACGGCCAGCGAGATGCACAGCATCGCACCACCATCGACAAGGGACGCGCGGCGTACGAACCCAATTCCATCGACGGAGGCTGGCCGAAGGAAACGCCGCCCGCAGCAGAAGATGGCGGCTTCGAGAGTTATTACGAGCGCATCGACGCCAACAAAGTCCGCCAGCGCAGCGAGTCGTTCGGCGACCACTTCTCTCAGGCGCGGCTGTTTTTCAACAGCATGAGCGACCACGAGAAAGAACACATCATTGCGGCCTACAGCTTCGAACTGGGCAAGGTCGAGCGCGAGTTCATCCGCGCCCGGCAGGTCAACGAGATCCTGGCCAACATTGATCTGGAACTGGCCAAACGGGTCGCGCAGAACCTCGGTTTGCCCGCCCCGAAAGCAGGAACGGTGGACGTGCCGAAAACTTCACTGGATCGCTCGCCTGCCCTGAGCCAGGCCAACTTGCTGCCCGCCGATATCAAGACGCGCAAGGTGGCGATCCTGGCGGCCGATGGCGTCGACGGCGCGGCGATCGATGCCATGAAGAAAGCACTCAAGGCCGAAGGCGCCCACGCCAAACTGCTCGGCCCGACTTCGGCACCGGTGAAAACTGCCGACGGCAAATCGCTTGCGGTGGATGCGTCGATGGAAGGGATGCCGTCAATTGCCTTCGACGCGGTGTTCGTGCCTGGTGGTGCGGCGTCGATCCAGGCCTTGAGCGGTGACGGCGTAGCGCTGCATTACGTGCTGGAGGCTTATAAGCATTTGAAGGCGATTGCTCTGCACGGCGAAGCGAAGCAGTTGCTGGATGTGTTGAAGCTGGAGGCGGATGCGGGGTTGATCGTCGGGGCGGATGCCAAGTCGTTCAAAGCATTTTTCGCGGCGATCGGGCAGCATCGGGTTTGGGAGCGGGAGCCGAAGGCCAAGGCGGTTCCGGCCTGAAGAAAGCCT
>NZ_JAIQWX010000143.1 GCF_020164475.1 Pseudomonas sp. REP124
ATCTGTAGGAGCGAGGCTTGCCCGCGAAGACGGCCGATCAGCCGCCGCAAAACCCGGGTCTGATCAGAACTTCTCGAGGTTCCGCCGCCCGCCGCTCTCACGCACAACTTCCTTGGGCTTGTACGCGCAATACCCCGGCCGCGGACCGATTTTGGGGTGGTTGCGGCAGGTATCGGGGCGTTTGTCATAAATGGTGCACAGGCGACTCTTACGATCCAGGTAGTAGCAATCGTTGTTGCTCATGCGCTGCAGCGTGAAGATGCCGGTTTTCTGATTGAAACGCTCGACCAGCCCATCCTTTTGCAGGCGCTTGGCGATGTTTTTCGGCGGATCACCCAACTCGAACTCATCGACCACGCCGATGCGCACCAGGTCCTTGATCTTGACTTCCACCGGCAGGGTGCAGCAGCTTGATATGCATGAACCGCACATCGGGGCGGAATACTTCGCCCAGGTTTCGAGGCGGTCGATCTCCGCGGCGGCGATCAGGGTGGGCTTCATCATCGGTTGTTACCAGGCGTGTGCATCAGGGCGCGCGATCATACCGGGACTGGTGGATTTTTGAACAACCTTTCGCCAGATTTTTTCAGCATCCGCCGATAACGGGCTTGAACCGGCACAACACCTGCATCGTTTATCGCTCACGACAATGAATTGCCGGACCGTTCGCACTAACAGGAAAAACTGCCGAACCAGAGCCTCTACCGCCTGTCAGACCGTCTAGGCTCAGAACTCCCAGCTCGCTCGAGGTCCAATCGATGACGCAAGAACCACTTGTTCGCGAAGCAGAGGTGGCCGCATTCCGCGACGCCGTCTTGACCAAACTCACCTATGCGGTGGGCAAAGACCCTGATCACGCCTTCGACCACGACTGGTTCGAAGCTATTGCGCTGGCAGCGCGCGATCACATGGTCGAGCACTGGATGGACCACACGCGGCAAATCTACCGCAAGGGTCAGAAGCGGGTTTATTACCTCTCCCTGGAATTTCTCATTGGCCGGCTGCTTTACGACAGCCTGAGCAACCTCGGTCTGCTCGATGTGGCACGCGAAGCGATGACGGAGCTGGGCGTCGATATCGAACGCATCCGTCTGCTCGAACCTGACGCGGCGCTCGGCAATGGTGGCCTCGGTCGTCTGGCCGCTTGCTTCATGGAAAGCATGTCGACCCTCGGGATCGCTGGTCACGGCTACGGCATTCGTTACGAACACGGCCTGTTCCGTCAGGCGATTGTCGACGGCTGGCAGCAGGAGCAAACCGAGCACTGGCTGGATTTCGGCAACCCTTGGGAGTTCGAGCGGCCAGAAGTGGTCTACCCGATCGGCTTCGGCGGCAGCGTCGAGACTGTGACCGACAGTGAAGGCAAGTCCAAGCAGGTCTGGCACCCGGCGGAAACAGTGCGGGCCATTGCCTACGACACGCCCGTGGTGGGCTGGCGCGGGGCGAGCGTGAACACGCTGCGTCTGTGGCGCGCCCGGGCCATGGAAGATCTGCACCTGGAACGCTTCAACGCTGGCGACCACTTGGGCGCGGTGGCGGAAGTGGCCCGGGCCGAAAGCATCTCTCGCGTGCTCTATCCGGCGGACAGCACTGAAGCCGGCCAGGAACTGCGCCTGCGCCAGGAATATTTCTTCGTCGCCGCTTCCTTGCAGGACTTGCTGCGCCGCCATCGCAACATGCACACCTCGGTGCTGACCCTGGGCGATCATGCGGCGATCCAGCTCAACGACACCCACCCCTCGATTGCCGTTGCTGAACTGATGCGGCAACTGGTCGACGTGTATGACGTGGCGTGGGATGCGGCCTGGCAGGTGACTGTCGATACGCTGTCCTACACCAACCACACGCTGCTGCCCGAAGCCCTGGAAACCTGGCCGGTGGGCCTGATGGAGCGCATGCTGCCGCGGCACATGCAGATCATCTATCTGATCAACGCCCAGCACATCGATTCGCTGCGAGCCAAGGGCATCCACGATTTCGACGTGCTGCGCGCGGTGTCGCTGATCGAAGAGGACAACGGTCGTCGCGTGCGTATGGGCAACCTGGCGTTCCTTGGTTCCCACAGCGTCAACGGCGTGTCGGGGCTGCATACGCAACTGATGCGCAAGACGGTGTTCTCCGAGCTGCATAAGCTCTACCCGGAGCGGATCAACAACAAAACCAACGGCATCACCTTCCGCCGCTGGCTGTTCCAGTCGAACCAGGAATTGACCTCGATGCTGGTCGACGCCCTCGGTCCGGATGTGCTGGACAGCCCAGAGGAACGTTTGCTCGGCCTGGAACCGTTTGCCGAGCAGGCTTCATTCCGCAAGGCCTTCGCCGAACAGCGCCTGCACAGCAAAAAAGCTCTGGCGTACATCATTCATGAGCGGCTGGGGATCGCGGTCAACCCGGCGGCGATGTTCGACGTGCAGGTCAAACGGATCCACGAATACAAGCGCCAGTTGCTCAACCTGATGCACACCGTGGCGCTGTATCAGGCGATTCGCGCGGAGCCGGAAATCGACTGGGTGCCGCGGGTGAAGATCTTCGCCGGCAAAGCCGCGGCCAGTTATCACCAGGCCAAGCTGATCATCAAGCTGACCAACGACATCGCCCGGGTGGTGAACAACGACCCGACCGTACGCGGTTTGCTCAAGGTGGTGTTCCTGCCCAACTACAACGTCAGCCTGGCGGAAAGCATCATTCCGGCGGCGGACTTGTCCGAGCAGATTTCCACCGCCGGTTTCGAGGCCTCGGGCACCAGCAACATGAAGTTCGGCCTGAACGGCGCGCTGACCATCGGCACCCTGGACGGCGCCAACGTGGAAATGTGCGAGCGCATCGGTTCCGAGCACATGTTCATCTTCGGCCTCAGCGCCCAGCAGGTGGAAGCGCGCAAACAGAATCACGAGTTCAGCGCGGTGCCGGACATCGCCGCGTCCCATCGGCTCAATGACGTACTGCAGGCGATTCGCGGCGGGGTGTTCTCGCCGGATGATCCGGCGCGTTACGCCGGGCTGATCGATTCCTTGGTGGATTACGACCGCTTCTTCGTCTGCGCCGATTTCGATTCCTACTGGAACGCGCAGATGCGAGTCGAAGCCCATTGGCACGACTCCCAGCAGTGGTGGCGTTCAGCAGTGCTGAACACCGCGCGCATGGGCTGGTTCTCCTCGGACCGGACGATTCGCGAATACGCCACGGATATCTGGAAGGCGTTGGGATAAACTCCACCTCTTAAAAGCGCAAAAGATCGCAGCCTTCGGCAGCTCCTAAAGGGGAACGCATCCCTTTGTAGGAGCTGCCGAAGGCTGCGATCTTTTTGGGCTGGCTACGCTAGTCTTTCAGGATTGCGATCAAGGATTTCGCCTCATGCAATGGATGTTGATGCTGATTGGCCTGGTGCTGGGCTGGATACTCGATGAGTCGTTCGGCGATGCGCTGCTGGGCGGGTTATTCGGATTGGCGGTGGGGCAGGCCGTTCGCATTGCCCGGTTGGATTCGCAGGCCAATGAGCAGCAGAAATTGCTGGAGCAGGCGCGGGTTGCGTTGCATGGCGTAGAGCAGCGGCTGGACTTGCTGGAGGTGTCTGGTGTCACGACGCCCGAGGCGCCTCAACCCGTCAGCGATAGCACGCCGCAAATCGTTACCCCTGTTGAATCCCCTGAGCTGGTCTGGGAGTTGCCGCCGGAGCTTGAGCCGGTACGACCTCTAACCGACGATCCGTGGAAATCCGCATCCACCCCGCGTCAATCACCACAACCGGCAATCCCCCGAGAACCCAACGTCATCGAACGCGCCATCAGCGCCGCTCGCGCGTGGCTGTTTGGCGGCAACACCGTACTGCGCGTCGGCGTGGTGCTGTTGTTCCTCGGTCTGGCTTTCCTGCTGCGCTACGCCACCGAAGGCGTGGTGGTGCCGATTGAGCTGCGTTATGCCGGTGTCGCGGCCGCCGCGCTGGGCCTGTTGGGTCTGGGTTGGTGGCTGAGGGCGCGCAACGGCAATTACGCGTTGATCCTGCAAGGCACCGGGGTCGCGGTGCTGTACCTGACGGTCTTCGCCGCGATGCGTCTGCACCCGTTGCTGGATCCGTCGGCAGCGTTCGGGCTGCTGGTGGCGGTGACGGTGTTCTCGGCCATTCTCGCCATCACTCAGGACTCCATCGGACTGGCTGCCGCCGCCGCGCTGGGCGGTTTCGCCGCGCCACTGCTGGCGTCCACCGGTGAAGGCAGTCACGTCGCGCTGTTCAGCTATTTCGCCCTGCTCAACGCCGGCATTCTGGCCATCGCCTGGTTCAAGGCCTGGCGCCTGCTCAACGTGATCGGTTTCGTCGGCACCTTCGGCATCGGCTTCGCCTGGGGCGCACGCTCCTACACGCCGGAGCTGTTATGGAGCACCGAACCGTTCCTGATTCTGTTCTTCCTGATGTATCTCGTCATCGGCCTGCTGTTCGCCCGGCGCAAGCTGCTGGAAACGAGTGATGCGCCGCAGGAGGAAAGTCGCGAAGCAATGCTGCACTGGGCTGCGCGCAAGGGCGATTACGTTGATGGCACGCTGCTGTTCGGTCCTCCATTGGTGGGCTTTGGCCTGCAGTTCGCGCTGGTGCAACACATGGAGTTCGCCGCCGCCTTCAGCGCTCTGGCGCTGGGCATTCTGTACATGGGGCTGGCCCGTTTGCTGTTCGCGGGTCGTACCGTGTTGCTGGCGGAAACCTGCCTGGCCATCGGCGTGATTTTCACCAGCCTGGCGATTCCCCTGGGGCTGGATGCACGCTGGACCACAGCCGCCTGGGCGGTGGAAGGCGCGGGGATTTTCTGGCTCGGCCTGCGCCAGCAACGACAGATGGCCCGAGCCTTCGCCTTGCTGCTGCAACTGGGCTCAGCACTGGCGTTCTTCAGCGAGCTGGGCGAGGGCGAGAGCAGCTTGCTCAAGGGCGTGCCGTTGGGCGCGCTGATGCTGGGCGTGGCGTTGCTGTTCAGCTTCCTTCAATTGCACAAGGCGCAACCTGAGCGCACGTCGTCGTGGGAGCGCAAGGGCTCGCCGATGCTTGCGTGTCTTGGCCTGTCGTTCCTCTATCTGCTGGCGCCGCTGTTTTTCTTCGCCCAAGGCACGGCGATCAGTTGGGCATTGGCCGGATTGATCACCTTGTTTGTCGGTCTGCCGCTGGTGTCGCGGACCTTTGTGTTTACGGCGATGACCGTGCAATTGCTCGGTGGCGTGGTGTTCCTGGTGGACGGGCTGCTGTTCGAGGAAGGTTTGCGTCCGTTGGCCCACGGCGGGTTCTGGGCGCCGCTGATGCTGGGTGTCGCGGGTCTGGTTGGGGCCTGGCGCTTGCAGGTTGGCAGTACTGCCTTCGCTGGAATGAATCTGCAGCGATTGTCCGAGGGCCTGCTGTTTTGGGGCGCTGCCTGGTGGACGTTCGCGTGGAGCAGTGAAGTGATGCGTTTCGCCCCGATGGATCTGCAAGCAACGCTGTTGTTAACCGTCGCGGCGCTGAGCGTTGCGCTTTGGGCGGTGCTGGCGCAGCGCCTGAAATGGCCGGCACTGGGTTTGCTCTGCACGCTGTTGATCCCCGCTGCCGCCCTGATCCTGCAAGCCGCCTGGCATTCGCGTTATCACCCGGCCGCCGACTTCGGCTGGCTGGCGTGGGCGGCGCTGTTCAGTGTGCATTTCATCTCGCTGCGCCGTCTGGCGCCGATGTTGCCAGCGTGGGCCTTGAGCGGGGCGCACGTCATGGGTTGCTGGTTGCTGATCGGCGTGCTGGCGCTGGAGCTGCGATACGGCCTGCTGCTGATGTCCGAGCAGTACAACGCCTGGCGCTGGCTGGGTTGGGCGATTCTGCCGAGCCTGTATCTGGTGATGATGGCCGCGCCGCGAAACTGGCCGTGGCCGGTGTCGGCGCATTCGCGCGAGTACCGCGTTCTGGCGGCGGCGCCGCTGGCGCTGTTGATGCTGGGCTGGTTCTGGCTGGCCAATGTCTTCAGCGAAGGCAACGCCGAGCCGCTGCCGTATGTGCCATTGCTCAATCCGCTGGAACTGGGCCTGTTGTTCGCGCTGTTTGGCGTCTACGTCTGGTCCCGCAGCGCCTCGACGCAGCTGTCGATCGACACGCGTTATCTGAGTCAGGCCACGCAGGCGGTCGTCGGCGTTTCGCTGTTCGCCTTCTTCACCGCCATGGTGATGCGCGCGGCCCATCACTGGAGCGGTGTGCCGTTCGAGTTGGATGCGTTGCTCGAATCGATGCGGGTCCAGGCCGGGCTGTCGATCGTCTGGACCCTGATGGCCCTGGCGCTGATGATCGGCGGACACCTGCGACATCGCCGCGAAGTCTGGCTGATCGGCGCGGCGCTGATCGGCGTGGTGGTGGCCAAACTGTTATTTGTCGAATTGAGCAACCGCGGCGGACTTGCCCGGATCGTCTCGTTCATTGGCGTTGGCGTGTTGCTGCTGGTGGTGGGCTATTTCGCCCCGCTGCCGCCCAAGCGCGCCGAAGCGTTGCCGGACGCGGAAAAACCGGCACCCGAAACCGAAGGAGTGTCGTCTTGAGTCAGATGCTGAACCTAAACTGGTTGGGCGTGGCGGTGATTGGCGTGGCTGCAATGGGGGTGGCGCTGACGGCGGCTGCCGAGGAAAAGCCGGCGGATTTCGCCACGCAGGTTCCGTTGACGGTGAGCGGCAACGGCCCATGGTATCGCCTGGAGTTGCCTCTGGCCGTTCTGCTCAATGCGCGGCAAACCGATCTGGGCGATGTGCGGGTGTTCAACGCCGCGGGTCAGCCGCAGGCGTATTCCCTGGCCCGGGAAGCGGCGAAAACCGACGAGAATCGCACGCTGACCGACGTCAAATGGTTCCCCCTGTACAACTCGGCGGACGACACCGAACGTGCGCCGAGCGTGCGGGTGCAATCGAGTGCCAATGGCGCGTTGGTCGAGGTTCAGCCCTCCAGTCAGTTGGAGGCGGGCGAGGAAGAATTGCGTGGCTGGCTGCTCGATGCCAGCGCGATCAAAGCGCCGTTGCAGCAATTGATTCTCGACTGGACCAGCGAGCGCGATGGCTTCCAGCGTTTCACCATCGAGGCCAGCGACGATCTGCAGCATTGGCAATCATGGGGCGAAGGGCAGGTGGCGCGTCTGACCCTGGCCGACGAGCGGGTCGAGCAACATCAAGTCGGCCTGCCGGGGCAGTCGGCGCGTTATCTGCGGTTGCTGTGGAGCACGCCGCGATCGGCGCCCGTGCTGACTTCGGCGCAGCTGCAAAGCGGCAGTCCGCGCAGCCTGCCGCTGCCGTTGTCGTGGTCGCAAGCGCTGGCCGGCAACTCGGCAAAGGCTGGTGAGTACACCTGGCAATTGCCGATGGGGCTGAACGTCGAACGGGTGCAGGTCGCTCTGGATCAGTCCAACAGCCTGGCGCCCGTGACCTTATCCGCGCGGCGCGACAGCAGTTTGCCGTGGCAGCCGGTCAGCAATGGTCTGCTCTATCGCCTGACCCAGAACGGCGAGGATGTGGTGCAGAACGAATTGCAGCTCACGGGGCAGACCGTGCAGCAATTGAGACTGACGGTGGACGAGCGCGGTGGTGGCCTTGGCGAACAGGCGCCTGCTCTGAAGTTTGCCGTGCGCGCCACGCAACTGGTGTTTCTGGCGCGGGGACCGGGGCCTTATGTGCTGGCGCTGGGTAGCGCGACGGTGAAAGCGGCGAGCCTGCCGTTGTCGATGCTGATTCCTGAATACGACGCGGCGAAGCTGGCAACACTGGGTAAGGCCTCGGTTGATGGCGCGGCAGTGGTTGCTGCCAAGCCCGTTCAGATGCCGGTGGGTACCGACTGGAAGAAGTTCGGGCTGTGGGCGGTCTTGTTGCTTAGCGTGCTGTTTCTGGGGGCGATGGCGTTCAGCCTGTTGCGCAAGCCACCTGAAAACACCTGAGAATGGCTGGCGCTGCGCGCCATTCGCGAGCAAGCCCGCTCCCACAGGTATACGCATTCCAAATGTGGGAGCGGGCTTGCTCGCGAATACGGTCGAATGGGCAAAGAAAATCTTGAAACCATCACCATTCCCCGACCTACATCCGGCCCATTTCCATCTACGCTCATCCCCGCGCATGAACTCTCTTGAGCCGATTCCGTCTGATAGGAGGCAATGCGCCCCGACTCGCGCTAAACTGCGCGGGTTTTTAGCCCCCCATTCCTCGGAGCCTTCCATGTCCCGCGTTACCTTGAGTCGCTATTTGATTGAGCAGACCCGCAGCAACAACACTCCTGCCGATCTGCGCTTCCTGATCGAAGTGGTGGCGCGTGCTTGCAAGGAGATCAGCCACGCCGTTTCCAAAGGCGCCCTGGGCGGCGTACTGGGCAGCATGGGCACTGAAAACGTTCAGGGCGAAGTGCAGAAGAAGCTCGACGTGATCTCCAACGAAATCCTGCTCGAAGCCAACGAATGGGGCGGTCACCTGGCCGGCATGGCGTCCGAAGAAATGGATAACGCCTACCAGATCCCGGGCAAATACCCGAAAGGCGCCTACCTGCTGGTATTCGACCCGCTGGACGGTTCGTCGAACATCGACATCAACGCCCCGGTCGGCACCATCTTCTCGGTACTGCGTTGCCCTAACGAATACCTGAGCCAGAACGAAGCCCTGAACGAAAAGGCCTTCCTGCAGCCAGGCACCCAGCAGGTCGCCGCCGGTTACGCGATCTACGGTCCACAGACCATGCTGGTCCTGACCCTGGGCGACGGCGTGAAAGGCTTCACCCTGGACCGCGAAATGGGCAGCTTCGTCCTGACCCACGAAAACATCACCATTCCTGAGTCCACCCAGGAATTCGCGATCAACATGTCCAACCAGCGTCACTGGGAAGCCCCGGTACAGCGTTACGTCAGCGAACTGCTGGCTGGCGAGGAAGGCCCGCTGAAGAAGAACTACAACATGCGCTGGGTTGCCGCGATGGTCGCGGACGTGCACCGCATCCTGACCCGTGGCGGTCTGTTCATGTACCCACGCGACAGCCGCGAGCCATCCAAGCCGGGCAAACTGCGTCTGATGTACGAAGCCAACCCGATGTCGTTCCTCGTCGAACAAGCGGGCGGCGCTTCCACCAACGGCCACCAGCGCATCCTCGACATCCAGCCTGAAGGCCTGCACCAGCGTTGCGCGGTGTTCCTGGGCTCGAAAGAAGAAGTGGCCCGCGCCACGGCGTACCACAAGGAGTAAAACCATGAACGAGCCCTGGCAGCCGTTGCTCGAATGGTGGTTCGGAACATCCGGATCAGCGAAGGAAGTGGCGGCACAGAAGGGCAAGTTATGGTTCGGCAAGCGTGACAGTCAGGACCTCGAAGCGCGCACGCGTTTCGGGGACCTGGTCGAACAGGCACTGGCCGGCGGATTGACCGACTGGGCGCAACGCTCCGAAGGTTGGCTGGCCCTGGTGCTGTTGCTCGATCAACTGCCACGCATGCTCTTTCGCGATTCCCCCAAAGCCTACTCCGGTGACATCAGAGCCCAGGCCCTGGTGGCCCAAGGCATCGCCGCGGATTTCGACCGGCAACTGCAGCCGATCCAGCGGGTGTTCATCTACCTGGTGCTGGAGCACTGCGAACACCTGGCGGTGCAGAACGAATGCATCTCGCGTTACATCGAATTAGTCGCGCAGCAGCCGGAAAGCGATCAGGCACTGTTTGCCGATTACCTGGACTATGCCGAAAAGCATCAGAAGGTGATTGCCCGGTTTGGGCGGTTTCCTCATCGCAATGAGGTGTTGGGGCGGAAGTCTACGGCTGAGGAACTGGAGTTTTTGAGCAAGCCTGGTTCAAGGTTCTGAATCTCCCTCGCCAGTGATGGCCTCTTCGCGGGCAAGCCTCGCTCCTACAGTGATTGTTGTTGTACGCAGATTCCGTGTACGACACTAAACCCTGTAGGAGCGAGGCGTGCCCGCGAAGGGGGCGGCGGGAGCGCCCTAGATCCTGAAGCTACCCACCAACTGCTTCAACCGCGCCGCCTGTTGCTCAAGATCGGCGCAGGCGCGCAGGGTCGATTGCAGGTTTTCCACGCCTTCCTGGTTCAGGGTGTTGATTTCGGTGATGTCGACGTTGATCGATTCCACCACGGCGGTCTGTTCTTCGGTGGCGGTGGCGACCGACTGGTTCATGCCGTCGATTTCGCCGATGCGCTGGGTCACGCTGCCCAGGCGTTCGCCGGCCTGGTTGGCGATGCCCACGCTGCTTTCGCTCTGACGCTGGCTGTCGGTCATGGTGCTGACCGCTTCGCGGGCGCCGACTTGCAGCTCTTCGATCATCTTCTGCACTTGCTGCGCCGAGTCCTGGGTGCGGTGGGCGAGGTTGCGCACTTCGTCGGCGACCACCGCGAAACCGCGACCGGCTTCACCGGCGCGGGCTGCTTCGATGGCGGCGTTCAGGGCCAGCAGGTTGGTCTGCTGGGAGATGCTGGTGATCACTTCCAGAATCTGCCCGATGTTGACCGTGTTGCTGTTGAGCGTCTCGATGTTGCCGCACGAATCGCTGATCTTCGCCGACAGCTGATGCATCGCCGTGATGGTCTTATCCACCACCTGCTGGCCTTCCTCGGCCAGGGAGCGGGCATCGCTGGAATGCTGGGAAGCGAGGGCTGCGTTCTGGGCGATTTCCTGGGCGGCGGCGCCGAGCTGGTTGATCGCCGCGGCCACGCTGCTGGTGCGCGAAGCCTGCTGGTCGGAATTGAACATCGACGAGTTGGAAGCCGCCACCACGCGCAGCGCCACTTCGTTGACCTGGCCGGTGGCCGAGGACACTTCGGTGATCGAGGTGTGGATACGTTCGACGAAACGGTTGAACGACAGCCCCAGCGCGCCGAACTCGTCGTGGCCGTGAATGGTCAGGCGCTTGGTCAGGTCACCTTCGCCTTCGGCGATATCATGCATGGCGCGACCCATGGCCAGCAACGGCTGCATCAGGAAGCTGATCAGCATGCCCAGCAACGCGATGATGATCACCACCGCAATCACCATGGCGACGATCGCCGAAGTGCGGAATTCGCTGAGCATCGAGAACGCGGTTTCCTGGTCGAGCACCAGTGCCACGTACCAATCGGCCGACGGCACGCCGTTGACGTGGGTGAAGGAGATGAACTGGCGCTTGCCGTCGATCTCGACTTCCTTCATGCCCGGGCTGACTTTCGGGGTGTCGCTCGGGTAGGCCTCGACCAGGCTCTTGAGCACCAGCTTGCTGTCCGGGTGGATCAGGATCTTGCCGTCGGCGCCGACGATGAACGCGTGGCCGTGGCCGCCGAAGTTCAGCGAGTTGATGATCGCGCTGACGCTGGACAGGTCGATGTCGGCCCCGGCCACACCGATCATCTGGCCCTGACGCTGCACCGGTGTCGCCACGGTGATTACCAGCTTGCCGGACGAGGTGGCGATGTAGGGTTCGGTGACGATGGTCTGCTGCGCGCTGTTGGCCGACTTGTACCAGCCGCGGGCGCGTGGATCGTAGTCCGCCGGACGGTTGCCCGCCGGGATCGAGAACATCACGCCATCGTTACCGCCGAAGTAGCTCAGCTGGAAGTTGCCGGTGTAGGCGGGCAGGTCGATGACGCGCTTGAGGCTGTCCGCAGAACTGCCATCCGCGCTGAGCTGCTGGGACATCGACTGCAGCAGCTGGATGCGGCCCACCAGCCAGGTCTGGATGTTGCTGGTGGTCAGGCTGCCCATTTCCTGCATTGACGCTTCGGTACTGCTGCGCAGCGTCTGGCGCTGGCGATAGTCGTTGAACAGGATGAAACAGGCGAATGCGATGGCCACCACGAGGGCAGCAGCCGACAGGATCTTGTGGCTGAACTTCATGTTTCTGGTCATTGGATGAATACCGCACGGAGGCATTGTCGACAAAGGGGGCAATTTCCTCGTCCGTGAGCATTGCGCTGCACTGCATGTCGGCTGAGCAGCGCCAAAGATTAGTCGTTTTTAGATAAAAACGACGAAATGCACGACAGCTTCACAACGTGATTGATTTCCCGGCTGAAAGAGACGAGCGGCCCCATAAATAGGCGCCCGGCGAGGGAACCAGATCGCTGTTTGGTCTTCTAAGGATCTGTTTGGCAGTCATGCCAATCCCCATCGCCCCCGGAGTTACCCAATGTCCCTGCGATCCATCGCCTTGCTTTCGTTCTGCGTGTTGTTGGCTGCGTGCAGCAAGGTCAATCAGGAAAACTACTCCAAGCTCGAGTCTGGAATGAACAAGGCCGAGGTTGAAAACCTGCTGGGCAAACCCGCCGATTGTTCCGGCGCGCTCGGCATGTCCAGTTGCACCTGGGGCGACAAGAACAGCTTTATCAGCGTGCAGTATGCCGGTGACAAGGTGCTGATGTTTTCCGGCCAAGGCCTGAAGTAAACCGGGGCGCTCAGCCCTCGGGAGAAAAATAATGAAGCGGTTATTGATCATGCTTTTTGCCGGCCTGGTATTGGCCGGCTGCGCCACGTCTGGCCAGGATACGTTGGCGCCGAAGACTGTCAGCAGCGTGAACCTCAAGCGTTACCAGGGCACCTGGTACGAGTTGGCGCGTCTGCCGATGTACTTCCAGCGCGACTGCGCGCAATCCGAAGCCCATTACACGCTCAAGCCTGACGGTAACGTGGCAGTGCTCAATCGCTGCCTGACGCCGCAGTGGGAGTGGGAAGAGGTCAAGGGCACGGCTTATCCACAGGTGCCGGGCAAGACCGACAAGTTGTGGGTCGAGTTCGATACCTGGTTCTCGCGCCTGATTCCGGGTGTGGCGAAGGGCGAATACTGGGTGCTGTACGTCAGCGACGACTACAAGACCGCCATCGTCGGCGATCCGAGTCGTCGTTATCTGTGGCTGCTGTCGCGCACGCCGACCGTCAACGGGGTGGTGCGTGAAGAGTTGCTGAGCAAGGCACGTCAGCAGGGTTACGACACCACTCGACTGATCTGGCGGGCGACGGATACGCAGATGGCTAAGACTTCGAACTAAGGATCAGCGCGTAACCAATGTGGGAGCGGGCTTGCTCGCGAAAGCGGTGGTCAGTCAACAGATATGTCGACTGACACGGCCCCTTCGCGAGCAAGCCCGCTCCCACATTTTGTTTTGTGTTAGCCCAGAAGGTCGCGCAGGACTTGGGTAAACGCCTGGCTGCTTTCCTCTTCCCCGGCATGGCGCCCATCACGCACGACCCACTGGCCGTTGACCAGCACATCACGCACCTGACGATCACCACCGGCAAACAACCAGCGATTCAAAATCCCGTCACCACTCGCTGTCGCCAGATACGGATCACTGCCGTCCAGCACCAGCCAATCTGCGCGCTTGCCGACTTCCAATGCCCCAATCGCCTGACCCAGCGCCTGGGCACCGCCATCCAGTGCGGCATCGAACAGCGTGCGGCCGACCATCGGCTGATCCGCGCCATACAGGCGGTTACGCCGCTGATCGCGCAGGCGCTGGCCGTATTCCAGCCAGCGCAATTCTTCCACCACGCTCAAGGACACATGGCTGTCGGAACCGATACCCATGCGTCCGCCCTGGGCGAGGAAATCCACTGCCGGGAAAATCCCATCGCCGAGGTTGGCTTCGGTGGTCAGGCACAGGCCGGCGATGGCGCGACTCTTGGCCATCAGCGTGATTTCTTCCGGGTTGGCGTGGGTGGCGTGAACCAGGCACCAGCGCTGATCGACCTCGACGTTTTCGTACAGCCATTGCAGGGGGCGGCGGCCGCTCCAGGTCAGGCAGTCGTCGACTTCCTTCTGCTGCTCGGCGATGTGGATGTGCACCGGGCATTGCTTGTCGCTGGCCGCCAGCACGTCGCTGATCTGCTGCGGCGTGACCGCGCGCAACGAGTGGAAACACAATCCCAGCGACTGAGCTTTCTGCTGAGCCAGCAGAGGTTGCAGGCGCGATTGCAGCTTCAGGTAGTTCTCGGTGCTGTTGATGAAACGGCGCTGGCCTTCGTTCGGCGTCTGGCCGCCGAAACCTGAGTGGCTGTAGAGCACCGGCAACAGGGTCAGGCCGATGCCGGCGTCGGTCGCGGCCTGGCTGATACGCAAGGCCAGCTCGGCCGGATCGGCATAAGGCTGGCCGCTGGTGTCGTGGTGCACGTAGTGAAACTCGGCGACGGAGGTGTAACCGGCCTTGAGCATTTCGATGTACAGCTGGCGAGCGATGACACCCAGTTGCTCAGGGCTGATCTTTCCGACGAGGCGATACATCAGATCGCGCCAGGTCCAGAAACTGTCGTTCGGATTGCCCGCCACTTCCGCAAGGCCAGCCATCGCCCGCTGGAAGGCGTGGGAGTGCAGATTCGGCATGCCCGGCAACAGCGGGCCGCTCAGCCGTTCGGCACCATCTGCATGGGAATCGGCCTGGATTTGGGTCAGCACGCCCTCGGCGTTGACCTCAAGACGTACATTGTTGGCCCATCCACTAGGCAGCAGCGCGCGTTCGGCAAAGAAGGCGGACATGGTTCAGCACCCCATCGTGTGTTATTTGTATATACATATACAGACGTTTGCCTGCCCGGTAAACTCCGGCAAGCTAGCAATCTCAACCAAACGACCAAGGATCCATCGTGCCGACTCCGCCTCCAGTCTCTCCGTTGGCCGCGAACATGGGCGACAGTCCGGCGCCCTTGTACGCCCGCGTCAAACAAATGATCACCCAGCAAATCGACAGCGGCGCGTGGCCGCCGCACTACCGCGTTCCGTCGGAAAGCGAGCTGGTCAGCCAATTGGGCTTCAGCCGCATGACCATCAACCGCGCCCTGCGCGAGATGACTGCCGATGGGTTGCTGGTGCGCATGCAGGGTGTCGGCACCTTCGTCGCCGAGCCGAAAAGCCAGTCCGCGCTGTTCGAAGTGCACAACATCGCCGACGAGATCGCTTCGCGCGGCCATCGTCATACCTGCCAGGTCATCACTCTGGAGGAAGAGGCCGCCGGTTCCGAGCGCGCGCTGGCGCTGGACATGCGCGAAGGGCAGAAGGTGTTCCACTCGCTGATCGTGCATTTCGAAAACGACATTCCGGTGCAGATCGAAGACCGCTTCGTCAACGCGCTGGTGGCGCCGGAATACCTCAAGCAGGACTTCACCCTGCAAACCCCGTACGCCTATCTGAACCAGGTCGCGCCGCTGACCGAAGGCGAGCACGTGGTCGAGGCGATTCTGGCCGAGTCGTCCGAATGCAAGTTGCTGCAGATTGAAAAGGGCGAGCCGTGCCTGCTGATTCGCCGCCGCACCTGGTCTGGCCGTCAACCGGTGACCGCCGCTCGTCTGATTCACCCGGGTTCCCGTCATCGTCTCGAGGGTCGGTTCCACAAATGAATGTATTGAAAGTTCTACGCGCCAAAGACTATCCGCGCATGCCGTGGAAAAACGGCGGCGGCAGCACCGAAGAAATCACCCGCGATGCCGGCACCGGCCTGGATGGCTTCGGCTGGCGCCTGTCGATTGCCGACATCGGCGAGTCGGGCGGGTTTTCCACCTTCGCCGGTTATGAGCGGATCATCACCGTACTGCAGGGCGACGGCATGACCCTGTCCGTAGACGGCAGCGACACCCGGCCACTGTTACCGCTGGACCCATTCGCCTTCAGCGGCGAGAGCAAGGTTGCCTGCACACTGCTCGGCGGACCGATCCGCGACTTCAACCTCATCTATGCACCGCAGCGTTACAGCGCGCGGTTGCAGTGGCTGGAAGGCGAGCAGCGGTTTTTCAGCGAGGCGGAGACTTTGCTGGTGTTCAGCGTGAGTGATGCGCTGGCGGTGAAGGTCGGTAACAATGCTTCACAGCTCGGTCACCATGACTGCCTGCAGCTTGACGGTAACAATGGTTTGATTGAAGTCGCCAGCAATGGCGCCTGCTGCGTTATCGAACTGACTGCACGCTGATCCAAAACCCTATTCGCGGGCAAGCCTCGCTCCTACAGGTCCGG
>NZ_JAIQWX010000144.1 GCF_020164475.1 Pseudomonas sp. REP124
TTGGGGCCGCTTCGCAGCCCAACGGGGGCAAGCCCCCTCGCCACAATGTGCTCATTGCTTGTTCAAACGCGCAAATCTGTAGGAGCGAGGCTTGCCCGCGAAGGCGTCAGGCCGGTCAGCGATGCCCTTCCAGCGCCTCAACCTCACGCACCGACGCCACCAGACTATCAATCACATGCACGCTGAAACCCGGCACATTCTTGGCGTGATGCTTGGCCTGGGAAGCCATTTCCGCAAGCTGGCTGGCGTCGATGGTGCTGCAGGTATCAGGGTGTAAATGCACGACGCCGATGGACAGGGACAGCAGCGGAAATTCCTGGCGCACGCCCTGGCGGTTGGGGGCGATGAAGCAGCCGGCTTCGAGGTGTTCGCTGCGGTAGAAGCGCCGGCACTGGCCCTGGAAGTCTTCCAGCAGCTGGTTCAAACGTTTGCGCCAATCCTCCGGACCGAGCACCAGCAGGAAATCATCCCCCCCGATATGGCCGACGAAATCCCGGGACGGGTCGACGCGGTCGTTCAGGCACTGCGCCAGGCACAGCAGCACTTCGTCGCCACGGCCGTAACCGTAGATATCGTTGAAGGGCTTGAAGCTGTCGATGTCCACGTAGCAAATCACCGACTCCCTTTGCTGTTGCAGCAGCCGCGTCAGGCATTGCTGGATCGGCACGTTGCCCGGCAGCAGGGTCAGGGGGTTGGCGTAGCGGGCCTGCTGGATCTTCAGTTCGGTGATCAGCTTGAGCACATCGATCACCCGGCCCAGGCCCAGATAGCCGCCGTTGAGAGTGATGATGAAATCTTCTTCGATACGCTGCCGGGCGCGACTGGTGATCAGGCGGCTGACCTGTTGCAGCGACTGGCTCATCTCGACGGCCAAAAAGTCATCGCTCATCAAACGGCTGATGGGTTTGCGGGCGAACAGGTCGGTGGCAAACGGCTTGAGCAGGGCGTCCGAGAGTGAATGCCGATGGACGATCCCACAGGGCTGGCCGTGCTCGTCCAGCACCGCCAGCGAGTTCAGATTGGCCTGGCGGCGGAAGGCCTCCAGCACGGTCGCGGTCGGCGTGTCGCGGCCCACGGCGGGTTGATCGTTGAGCAGGGCGGTGAGGTCGCTGGCTTCTTCGCTCAGGACCACAGCGGTGTTGTCCTGTCTCGGCATCAGGCTGCGCGCATCCCGTGACGGATGTTCCTGCGGACGGCAGAGCAGATAACCCTGGACCAGATCGACGCCCATTTCCGTCAGCACCGCCAGCTCTTCAGGCAATTCAATGCCCTCGGCAATCACCTGCGCCCGTGACGCCTTGGCGATTTGCAGGATCGAGCCGACGAATTCGCGCTTGAGCGCATCCTGATGAATGCCGTCGATGAAATGCCGGTCGATCTTCACGTAATCCGGGCGCAGCTCCGACCAGAGGCGCAGGCTCGAATAACCCGCACCGAGGTCGTCCAGGGCAATGGAAAACCCCATCGCCCGGTAGTGATGCAGCGCGTTTTGCAGCAGCTGGAAGTCGTCGATCGGCGTCTGTTCGGTGAGTTCGATGACCACCTGACTCGGCGGAATCCCGTAGTCCTGCAGCAGTTGCAGGGTCCGGCCCGGCTGATGCGCCGACTCGAGCAAAGATTCGGGCGACACGTTGAGGAACAGTTTGCCGGGCAGTTGCTGTTCGCTGAAACGACGGCAGGCGCTCTGCCGGCAGGCGATTTCCAGTTCGCTCAGGCGACCGGCCTGACGGGCAACGGCGAACAGGGCGATGGGGGAGTGCAGCGGACTGTTGGACGGGCCACGGCTCAAGGCTTCGTAGCCCAGAATCTGTCTTTCGCTGAGGCTGATGATCGGCTGGAACAGGCTGTGCAAACCGCCTTGAGTCAGAATTGAGCTCAACGCACTCAGCTGTTCGGTTGTGGTCATGGCGTTCTCTGGCGATAAAAAAAGGACCGGGCGGGCTCTTGTTAAGAGAGCATGCCCAGTCCTTTATTTCACGACAGGATGATGACTGTTTGATGACGATCCGGGGAGCGTCAGCACTAAATTGCCATCACCTCAGTGCTTGGCCACCGCCGTGTTGAGTTTCAGGTAATCCAGCAGGATACGCCCGGTCTCGCTCAGGTAGGCGTCGTCTTCCGGTTTGACCTTGTCCGGCTCGGCCGCCGCGGCGTCTTCGTCTTCCTTCTTCAGCTCTTTGAGCGGCTCTTCGCCCTTGGCCTTGCGACGGATGTTCTCCATGGCCAGTTGCTTGGCTTCGATGTCGGCGTGTTGTGCACGACGCTCGGCTTCATTGAGGCTGACGGTTTTTTCCGACATCAGCTTTTGCGCCAGGGCCAGCTTGTCGCGGATGAACACGAATTCAGCGTCCTTGGCAGTACGCACGTCATGCTCGGACTTGAGCTGAGTGATGTACGGCTTGAACGGGTCGACCGCAGGCTTGATCGCCGCCTTGATGGTGTCCCATGGCATGGCTTCCGGCAGGGCGCTTTCGCCGATTTCCTTGGTGTCGATGATCGACGGGTAATCGATGTCCGGCAGTACGCCCTGGTGCTGGGTGCTCTGGCCGGATACGCGGTAGAACTTGGCCAGGGTCAGTTTCAGCTCGCCATGGTTCAGCGGCTGGATGGTCTGCACGGTGCCCTTGCCGAAGGTCTGGCCGCCGATGATCAGCGCACGGTGGTAGTCCTGCATGGCGCCGGCAAAAATCTCCGAAGCCGAGGCGGACAGGCGGTTGACCAGCAACGCCATCGGGCCTTTGTAGAAGGCACCCGGGTTTTCATCTTCGAGTACGTCGACACGGCCGTCGGCGTTACGCACCAGCACGGTCGGGCCTTTGTCGATGAACAGGCTGGTCAGCTCGGTGGCTTCCTGCAGGGAACCGCCGCCGTTGTTGCGCAGGTCGATGACCACGCCGTCGACTTTCTCTTTCTGCAGTTCGGTCAGCAGCTTCTTCACATCTCGAGTGGTGCTCTTGTAGTCCGGATCACCGGCGCGGAACGCCTTGAAGTCCAGATAGAAGGCCGGGATCTCGATGATGCCGAGCTTGTAGTCCTTGCCGTCCTGCTTGAGGTTGAGCACCGACTTCTGCACGGCCTGGTCTTCGAGCTTCACCGCTTCGCGGGTGATCGGCACGATCTTGCTGGTCTGGTCGTTCGGCGCATTGTTGGCCGGGATCACTTCCAGACGCACCACGGTGCCTTTCGGGCCACGGATCAGCTTGACCACTTCGTCCAGGCGCCAGCCCACCACGTCGACCATCTCTTTGTTGCCCTGGGCAACGCCGATGATCTTGTCGGCCGGAGCGACCAGTTTGGTCTTGTCCGCCGGGCCTGCCGGCACCAGGCGCACGATCTTCACTTGATCGTTGTCGCTTTGCAGCACGGCACCGATCCCTTCGAGGGACAGGCTCATGTTGATGTCGAAGTTTTCCGCGTTATCCGGCGACAGATAGTTGGTGTGCGGATCGTAGGACATGGCGAAGGTGTTGATGTACGCCTGGAAGATGTCCTCGGCGCGGGTCTGGTCCAGGCGCGCCAACTGGTTCTTGTAGCGCTTGATCAAAGTTTCCTGGATCTGCTTGGGATCCTTGCCGGCGATCTTCTGACGCAGAACCTCGTCCTTGACGCGCTTGCGCCACAGGTCATCGAGTTCGGCGGTGGACTTGAGCCAAGGGGCGTCCTTGCGGTCGATCAGCAAGGTTTCCTTGGTGGTGAAGTCGATCTTGTCGACGCCTTTGTTCAGCTCGACAAGGGCGAAGTCCAGACGCGCTTTTACGCGGTCCAGATAGCGCTTGTAGATGGTGAACCCGGCGTTGAGGTCGCCGCTCTTGAGGAAGTCGTCGAACTGGGTCTTCCACTTGTCGAATTCGGCGATGTCGCTGGCCATGAAATAGCTGCGCGACGGATCGAGCAATTTCAGGTAGCTGTCGTAAATGATGACCGAGCGCGCATCGTCCAGCGGCGGCTTGCTGTAGTGGTGGCGCTTGAGCAGTTCCACGACATTCAGACTGGCGATGACTTCGTCACGATCGGGCTGGAGCTTGTCCCAACTGTTGGCTGCAAAAGAGCTGCTCGACAACGGCAGCATGCCGATACCGATGAAAAGGGCGAGGGCAGTGCTGGGGAACAAACGCTTCATGTTGATTCGACGCGGGGACAATTGATAACGCATATTAGGCCGTCTTTGAAGTCGCCGGTTCCACAAGAGCCGGTCGCATAATGCAAAAAGCCCGGCGCTAGCGCTTCGGGCTCAGTCCAGACTCACTATGGAGGCACTGTGAAAGCATTGCAAGGCGTTGACGGTCAAGTGGCGTGGGTTGAACAGCCCGCTCCTGCATGCGATGCAGGGCAAGTTCGTATTCGAGTGGCGGCCGCGGGACTCAATCGCGCCGATTTGTTGCAGAAGGCCGGTCTTTATCCACCGCCACCGGGTGCCAGCGAGGTGCTCGGTCTAGAGTGTTCGGGGGTGATCAGCGAGGTCGGGCCGGGCTCTTCCTGGCAGGTGGGCGATCGGGTTTGCGCCTTGCTGGCCGGGGGCGGGATGGCCGAAGAGGTGGTTGTCGACGGACGGCACGTGCTGCCGGTTCCCGACGAAATGTCGCTGGCCGCAGCCGCGGCGGTACCGGAAGTCTATGCGACGGTGTGGCTGAATCTGTTTCAACTGGCAGCGCTCAAACCGGGCGAGAAAGTTCTGCTGCATGCCGGAGCAAGTGGCATCGGTTCAGCCGCCATTCAGCTGTGCAAGGCGTTTGGCAATCCGTGCTGGGTGAGTGTCGGCTCTGCCGAGCGCCTGGCCTACTGTGAAGCGCTTGGCGCCCAGGGCGGCGTGGTGCGCACGGATGATATGGAGGCACTGCGTGAGCTGGGGCCGTTCGATGTGATTCTCGACCCGGTGGGTGGTAACTATGCCGCTCTGAACGTGAAGCTGCTGGCTGTCGACGGTCGTTGGGTGCTGATCGGGTTGATGGGTGGTCGTGAAACCAAGCTGGATTTGGCGCAGATTTTGTCCAAGCGCGTGCAACTGCTGGGCTCGACCTTGCGTAGCCGCAGCGATCAGTTCAAGGCGGATCTGTTCAGTGATCTGAGCCAGCATGTGTGGCCGTTGTTTGCTGAAAAGCGCCTGAGTCCGCAACTGGCCAAGACCTTCCCGATCGAAGAGGCCGATGCGGCGTTTGCCGAGTTGGCGAGCAATACAGTGGCGGGGAAGGTGGTGTTGGTGATTGATTCGAGCCTGACCTGACACCACCAGAAACTGTGTGAAAAACCTGTGGGAGCGGGCTTGCCCGCGATGGCGGCGTGTCAGGCACCAATGATGTTGGATGTGCCGGCCTCATCGCGGGCAAGCCCGCTCCCACAGGGTTTGGTGTTTCCACAAGATTTTGTGTGAGCTGGAATATCGGGGCTTGGTTATTTCCAGAGATGGATCGGCCAGCCCGCTTTCTCGGCCTGTTCGCGCAGTGTCGGATCGGGATTCACCACATGCGGGTAGTCAACCTTCTGCAACAGCGGCAAATCATTGCGTGAGTCGGAGTAGAAGCTCGCGCCTTCCAGGTTCTCCTCTTCGGCATCCAGCCATTCCAGCAACCGGGTGATCTTCCCTTCGCGGTAGGTCAGGGTGCCGACGGTCTTGCCGGTGTAAAAACCGTTTACCACTTCCAGCTCGATCCCCAGGATCTCGTCGATGCCCAAGCGTTCGGCAATCGGTGCGACCAGGTGCACGCCCGAGGCCGAGATCACCAGGATGCGGTCGCCGGCCTTGCGGTGGGCGGCGATGGTCTTGGTTGCGTCGCTGAAGATGATCGGTTCGATGAAGTCTTCCACCCAGGGGCCGACCAGGTGCTCGACCTCTGCCGGCGTGCGGCCGATCAAGGGTTCCAGGCTGAAGGCCATGTAGTCCTCCATCGCCAGGTGTCCCCTGCCGTAGGCATCCATCAGTTCCTTGTCGCGACGCAGGAAGGATTCGCCGTCGACCCAGCCGAGGCGGACCATCTGTTCGCTCCAGAGCGACGCGCAATCGCCGTGGATCAGGGTTTCGTCCAGATCAAAAATTGCCAGGGCCATCAGTGCAGTTCTCTCTTAAGCGTCAGCGAAGCCATCAGGCTACCTCACGCAGGGCTGTCGGATCGATGGAAAGCGCCAGGCGCTGACCATCGGGATGCAGGTCGGCGCCCGAGCGGTTGAGCACGTCCACCACCAACTCCACGCCCCGGGCTTCGACCCGATAGCGGATCACGTTGCCCAGCAGGCTGTGGCTGCGCACCTGGGCGTCCAGCTCGCCGTTGAGGCTCAACTGGATCGCTTCCGGGCGAATTGCGATACGGTGGTTGATCGGCCGTTGCAGCAGCTTCGATGCGCTCTCGGCGTCCAGCAGGTTGTAGTTGCCGATGAAGCCGGCGGCGAACACGTCCACCGGGGCGGTGTAGAGGGTTTCGGCGTCGCCGCTTTGTACGATTTTTCCCTGATTCATCAGGAAAATCCGGTCAGACATGGTCAGGGCTTCTTCCTGATCGTGTGTGACGAAAATCGTGGTCAGGCCGAGTTCGCGCTGGATCTGACGGATCTGCTCGCGCAAGTGCTTGCGAATCCGCGCATCCAGGGCTGAGAGCGGTTCATCCAGCAGCAACAGCCGCGGGCGTGTCACCAGCGAGCGGGCGAGGGCGACGCGCTGGCACTGGCCGCCGGACATCTGATGGGGATAGCGGGCGGCAAAGTCCTGCAGCTCCACCAGTCTCAACACTTCGGCCACGCGTTTCTGGCTGTCGTCGGCGTTGACCTTCTGCATGCGCAGACCGAAGGCGACGTTTTGCTCCACGGTCATGTTGGGAAACAGCGCATAGCTCTGGAACACCATGCCGATCCCGCGCTTCTGCGGGCTCAGGGGCACGATATCGACGCCGTCGAGCAGGATCTTGCCGCCGTCCACCGGCGTCAGCCCGGCGATGCAGCGCAGCAGTGTGGATTTGCCGCAGCCGGACGGGCCGAGCAGGGTGACGAACTCGCCTTTCTGGATCTCGCAGTTGATGTCGCTGAACACTGTGGTGCCCGCGTAATTCTTTTGCAGGTGTTGGACGCTGACATAGCTCATTCGCTTTTGTCCTTGTTCAAGATGTTCGCCGCCCAGGTCATGACCAGTACGAAAAAGAAGTAGGAAATTACCAGCGCACTGGTGAAGTGGCCGCTGCTGTTACGCATGTTGTTGAGGTAGACCTGCAGGGTTTCGTAACGGGTGCCGACCAGGATGTTGGCGAACACGAACTCGCCGAACAGGAACGAGAACGACAGCAGCAGCGCCACCATCAGGCCCTTGCGCAGGTTCGGCAGCACCACCAGGATCGCCGCCTGAAAGGTGCTGGCGCCGAGCAGTTGGGCGGCGTCCATCAAGTCGCGAAGATTGATAGCCTGCAGGTTGTTGGTGATCGCCCGGTACATGAACGGCAGCGCCACGGTGAAGTAGCAACCGATCAGGATCCACGGCGTGCCGACCATGGCGAACGGCCCGGAACCGTAGAGCTGCAGCAGGCCCACCGACGACACCACCGGCGGCACGGCGAAGGGCAGCAGGATCAGGATGTTCATCAGCGCATCGAGTTTCGGGAAGTGGTAATGCACCACGAACAGCAGCGGCAGAATCAGCACCACCGAGAGAATCAGCGCGCCGATGCACACCAGCAGCGACTGGCCGAAGGCATGGAGAAAGCGCGGATCGCTCCACAACTGCACATACCATTTGATACTGAAGCCGCTGGGCAGGATGGTGGCCGACCAGCTGCTGGAAATCGAATAGATGAAGGTGCCGAGTAGCGGCAGCAACAGGATGGCAAACAGTAGATAGACCACTACCCGGTGATAGATACCGACGGGGCCCGATTCAGCGCGAGACATGGTAGCTCCTCTTCAACAGCAGCTGATGCACGACGGTCACCAGGGTCATCAACGCCACCAGCACCACGGCCAGGGCGCTGGCCAGGTTCGGGTCCAGGGAGATGTCGCCCGAGACCATCGCCGCGATCCGGATCGGCAGCACGTTGAAGTTGCCGGTGGTCAGGGCGTACACCGTGGCGTAGGCGCCGAGGGCGTTGGCCAGCAGGATCACGAAGGTGCCGAGCAGTGCCGGGGTCAGCACCGGCAGGCCGATGTGCCGCCAGAATTGCCAGCCGCTGGCGCCGAGCAGTTCGGCGGACTCGCGCCAGTCTTCGCGCAGGGCATCGAAGGCCGGGTAGAGCAGCAGCACGCCCAGGGGAATCTGGAAGTAGGTGTAGAGAATGATCAGCCCGGTTTTCGAGTACAGGTTGAAGTCCTGAATCAGCCCGGCCTGCTTGAGCATGATGGTGAAGCTGCCGTTGAAGCCCAGCAGGATGATGAACGCGAACGCCAGGGGCACGCCGGCGAAGTTGCTGGTCATGTTGGCGAAGGCGTTGACGAAGTTGCGCAGCTTCGAGTCGACCCGGCGCAGGGAGTAGGCGCCGAGCACCGCGATGATGATGCCGAACACGCTGGACCAGAAACTGATCTCGAGGCTGTACTGGATCGCCTGCAGATAGAACTTCGAGCTGAAGATCTTGGTGAAGTTGGCCAGGCCCCAGCCGAACTCTTCCGACTCCAGGCTGTTGATCATCACCCACAGCAGCGGGGCGATTTCGAACACGATAAAGAACAGGGTGAACGGCACCAGCCACAAGGCGGCCAGCCATTTGCCGCGAGTCATGGCATTCACTTGAGCAGCTCCCGGCACACGGGTTTGTCGTGGGGCACGCCCAGCAGTTCGCAGACGGTGCCGCAGATTTCGGTCTGTTTCGGTGTCGCGCTGAGATTGAAGCTGAAGGCGTCGCCGAGGACGAACAGCGGCACTTCACGCTCTTCGGGCAGCAGGCCGTTGTGGGAGCGGTCGTTGTTCATGCCGTGGTCGGCGGTCACCAGCACCTGATAACCGGCGTCGAGCCAGCCTTGCAGATAGTCGGCGATGATGATGTCCGCCGAGCGCGCGCTGTTGCGGTACTGCGGTGTGTCGAGGCCATGCTTGTGCCCGGCGTCGTCAATGTTCATGGGGTGAATCAGCAGAAAGTTCGGCGCATGGCGCAGGCGCAGGTTTTCCGCGTCGGCGAACAGGTGCGAGTCGGGGTAGTGATCGTTCCAGTAGAAATGCCCGTGCTGGATCGGCAGTTGCGGATCGTCGGTGTGGCGATCCCGAGCCGCCACGAATGGCGAGCGGTTATACAGTTCGCTGACCCAGTGGTAGGCCGCTGCAGCGGTTTTCAGGCCGGCGTCGGTGGCGTAGTGATAGATGCTGCGCTGGTTGGACAGGCGCGAGACGTTGTTGTGCACGATGCCGCTCTCGATCGGCGGCACGCCGGTCAGGATGCATTCGTACAGCGGTCGGGACAGGGCCGGCAATGCGCACTCCAGTTTGTAGAGCGCTGCGCGTCCTGCGCCGACATAAGCCTGCAGGTGCCCCATGGCGTGGCGGGCGACCTCATGGTTGAGGCCGTCGAGCACGACAAGGATGACGTTGTGCTTCATAGGGGCGAAAACTCCAAGAACTGTGTTTGACTCGGTCCCCTGTGGGAGCGAGCCTGCTCGCGATGAGGACCTGTAAGTCAACATCAATGCTGAATGTCAGATCGCTATCGCGAGCAGGCTCGCTCCCACACTGGATTCCCAGCGCTTGTGCTACAGCATCACTTCATCTCGACAATGACTTCTTCGTTCCACTTCTGAGGCAGTGCCTTGGAGGTCTTCTCCCACGCATCCGCATCCTTGATCGGCGTAACTTTTTTGTACTGCTCGTTCGGCAGCAGCTTGTCCTTGACCTCGGGTGGCAGGGTGATGTGCTCGGCGCGGATCGGACGGGCGTTGCCCTTGGCCAGGTTGATCTGGCCGGCGTCGCTGAAGATGTATTCGCGGGTCAGCTTGGCGGCGTTGGGGTTCTTGGCGTATTTGTTGATGATGGTGGTGTAGCCGGAAATCACCGAGCCATCGGACGGGATCAGCACCACGTAGTCATCCGGGTTGGCCATCTTGGCCTTGTAGCTCAGGCCGTTGAAGTCCCAGACCACACCGACTTCGATCTCGCCTTTTTCCATGGTGGCGATGGTCGGGTTGGCCATCGACAGGCGACCCTGCTTGGCGATGTCGGCGAACAGCAGCAGAGCCGGTTGCAGGTTCTTCTCGTCGCCACCGTTGGCCAGTGCCGCGGCCAGAACGCCGTTGGCTGCCTGGGCCGCGGTGCTCACGTCACCGATGGACACCTTGTACTTGCCGCCTTTGAGGTCAGCCCACTTGGTTGGCACTTCGGAGCCGTGCAGCAGCTTCTTGTTGACGATGAAAGCGATGGTGCCGGTGTAGGCCAGCGCCCAGTTGCCGTCCTTGTCCTTGGCCCAGTCCGGAACCTGATCCCAGGTGGTCGGCTTGTATGGTTGCACCACGCCCTGCTTGACCGCGATCGGGCCGAAGGCGGCACCGACGTCGCCGATGTCGGCGCTGGCGTTGTCTTTTTCCGCTGCGAACTTGGCGATTTCCTGAGCCGAGCTCATGTCGGTGTCGATGTGTTTCAGGCCGTATTTCTTGGCCAGGTCTTCCCAGGTGCCTTTCCAGTTGGCCCAGTCATCGGGCATGCCGACGCTGTTGACTGCGCCTTCCGCTTTCGCAGCGGCTTCCAGGGTTTTCAAATCGTCTGCCGCCATGGCGGCGGTGCACATGGCAATGGTCGAGCCTAACAGTGATGCCAGGAAAAACTTTTTCATTCCAAAGCTCCTTGGGTCGTGTTCAACGCTGCGATTGCGGTTTGTGGTTGGTCTAGGTCAGCAATACCTGAGCCAATCTAAGGGGGCTGGATGACACTTTGATGTCGTTCGTCGCCCGGATCGGCGTTTATTTGCCCGGCATTGGCGGGTGTCCGGTAAGCGTAGACCATCGGTAAACCCCCGCTGTGCAAGGGGCTTGGCCGATGAATTGCAAGCTTCAAAGCGCAGTGAAAACACGACCGTTCGGTCGCTTGTCACATCACAGTCATCTGCACTGCCTACGCTTGCAGGATGCTCAAGGAGGCCGTTTTTCGTGTGGTTCTGCCCCGGAACGGTGCTGGTCTAGTCCAGATAGGTAACGTTGATGCGTGATGAGGCAACAAAAGCGGTGACCGCCATTGGCCAGGTGTTGCAGGAGCAGCTCGATCACGGCTTGCTGGCGCCGGGCAGCAAACTGCCGGCCGAGCGCAAACTGAGTGAGTTGTTCGGGACGACGCGGATCACTGTGCGCGAGGCTTTGTTGCAGTTGGAGTCTCAGGGACAGATCTATCGCGAAGAGCGGCGGGGCTGGTTCGTCTCGCCGCCGCGCCTGGCTTACAACCTGATGCAGCGCAGCCACTTTCACGCCATGGTCAGTGCGCAAGGGCGAGTCCCTTCCACCGAGGTGATTTCCGCGCGCTTGCAGCCGGCGTCGGCGGCGGTCTGTGCCTGGTTGCAGTTGCCGGCGCTGTCGAGCGTGATCCAGATCTGCCGCTCACGGCGCATCGATGGGCGACTGGTGCTGTATGTCGAACACTACCTGAACCCGCAGTATTTCCCTGGGATCCTGGAGTTCGATCTGAATCAGTCGATCACCGAGCTGTATGCGCGGCACTACGACCTGCATTACGGGCGGGTGCGTTTCGAGATCGTGCCGACGGCCTTGTCGGTGGACGCGGCCGCGGCGCTACGGGTGTCGGTGGGCAGCCCGGGGTTGCGCATTGCCCGGGTCAATTATGATCAGCACGAGCGGCTGATCGACTGCGATCTGGAGTTCTGGCGGCATGATGCGATTCATGTGGGCGTCGATGTGGTCTGATCCGGACCACCGCCGGCGGTGATGACCTGCACGCTCATGCGCGGCGTCGCCAGGTCCATCCCGGCTTCATCCAGATGGCGTTTGAGCGACAGGTTGAATGCCCGTGACACCTCCCACTGTTTGATCGGCGCGGTCTTGAAGCGGGCGCGCAGGATCGCGTTGCCCGATTCGAAACTTTCCACACCCTGGATTTCCAGCGGCGACCAGATGTTGCGGCGCTGTAGTGGATCTGTGCGCATTTTCTGGCCGACGTCGCGCATCAGCTTGATCGCGCTGTCGATGTCCATGCTCGCCGGCACCGCCACCCGGAAGATCGCGTAGCCGAACTCCCGGGAGTAGTTCTTGATGCTTTTGATTTCGCTGAACGGGATGGTGTGGACGATGCCGTCGATATCCCGCAGGCGCACGGTGCGGATGGTCAGGCCTTCGACGGTGCCCAGGTGGCCGCCGACGTCCACGTAGTCGTCGATGGCCAGGGAGTCTTCGATGATGATGAACAGCCCGGTGATCAGGTCGGCCACCAGCGATTGCGCACCGAAACCGATGGCCAGACCGATCACGCCGGCACCGGCCAGCAGTGGCGTGACGTTCATGCCCATGTTCGCCAGGGCGACGATCAGCGCGATGATGAAAATCGCTACGAACAGCACGTTGCGGATCAGCGGCATCATGGTCTGCGCGCGGGCGTTGGCCAGGCCCTTGCGCGAGCGCGTGAGGGCGTGGTGCACGGCGGTGTCGGCGAGAATCCAGATCAGCCAGGCAAAGATCAGCGTGCCGCCGAGGCTGAACAGTTTGACGCTGATTTCATGGCCTTCGCCTTCGGTGAAGCGGATCAGCGACATGCCCCAGACCCTCAGTCCGAGTTCGATGAACGCCAGCCACACCAGCAGGTGGGCGAGGGTATAGAAGAAGCTTTTCAGCCGTTCGGAATACAGCGCGTGGCGCTTCACGCCGCGATGGGGCTTGAGGGCGTGGCGGCGCACCAGGCCGTTGATGACCATGCACAACACCAGCAGCACGGTACAGATCAGCGACTGGCGAAGGGCGGTGCTGGTATCACCGGCGGAAACGAAGGTGGCGAACAGCGAAATGCCCACCAGCACCAGCGCCGGCACGAACCAGAAGGTGCCGAGGATCTCGATGCTGTCGCTCAGGGCGCGGCGGGTCAGGCGTCGGGACAGCGGCTGGTTGCGGATCAAATGGGCAATCGGGCGGCGGAAACGCAGGATGAACAGCCCGGTGGACAGCGCCGCCAACACATTGGCCACTGTCGCGGCGCTGTGGGCCAGATGCACGCCCAGGCTGTTGACCAGTCGCGGGTCGTTCAAGGCTTCGCCGAACGCGGCGAAGCTGCCGATCAGCCACAGCGGGTGAAAGGCCTGATGGCGCAGGATGTACAGGGCGCGGTGGCGGTGCGGGCCGTCGAGCAGGGAAAAGGCGATCACGCAGATTGCCGAAAAGCAGGTGCCGACCACCAGGGCATAGGCCAGCACCATGGCCAGGCTCTTGCCCAATGACGGGGGCAGGGCGTAGCTCATGTAAACGGTGATGACCAACGCGATCAGCCAGGGCCCGAGCTTGCGCAGGGCGAAGCGCAGCAAGTCCAGGGCCCGGGGGTGTTGCGGCAGCTCTTCGGTCAGACCGAAACGCATGCGTACCCGATGGCTGATCCAGATCAGCGCCGCCGCCAGCAGGCTCCAGACCATCAGGATCATGGCGAAGGCAAAGATGATCGGCAGCCATTCGTTGGCCGGCAGGATCAGGGCGTTCAGTTCGTCACGGGCCAGATCGAATTCGTCGGACCAGCGCGTCAGCGGGCTGTCGGCCCCGGTGAATTGTTTTTCGAAGCTGGCGAGGGTCCCACCGATCAGGCCCAGCACGCCTTCTTCGGTGGCCGGCTGGGCCTTTTTTGTGGCGTCGCGCAGTTTCTTCAGGTCCGCCAGCAGCTTGGTGCGCTGCTGGTCGTTCTCCAGTGACTTGATCACTTCGTCCAGGGATTGCCCGAGGGGTTCCTGGGCCTGGGGCTGGATGTTGGACGAACTGTTGAGCAGGCTCGGCAAGCCGGCGGCTTGGGCAGGCGCCATCGACAGCAGCATCAGGCCGATGAGGAAAAAGCAGGGTAGGGCAAACAGACGGGCGAGCACTGGGCGGTCAACCTCGGAGTGAACGGGTCGACCGAGTGTACGAGCCCGTCAAAATCAATGCGAGTCGGGTGGGTGTTTATTCGTTGAGCTTGGCGAGGATCTTGATCACGACAGTGGCGAGGATCGTCAGCATGCCGATCCACATGGCGAACACGCCGAGGTTTTTATCGCGGAAGTTGAAGCCGATGGCGAGCAGGATCATGCCGGTGAGAATCGGGACCAGCATGTAGTTGAAGGTGGACAGCGAGATCATGGCGACAGCCTTGTCGGGAGGGATAACGTGAGTCTAGGTGGGTTTTCAGCGAATTAAACCCGTTGAATCAAACCGCATTCGCCCTCTGTAGGAGCGAGCATGCTCGCGATGGACTCGAGGGCGCCGCTGGGTGTCAGGTACCCAGCGTAATCGTTGACGACCATCGCGAGCATGCTCGCTCCTACAGTTGGAGAATGTATTCCAAGGTGGGAGCGAGCCAACCCGTAGTTCAGCGTTACGGCAATTCGCGGCAGGCGTAGAACGCGCTCAGCACTTTGACCAGGTGCGCCAGGTCGTGGCTGCCGCACAGTTCGCGGATCGAGTGCATGGCGAAGGTCGGCAGGCCGATGTCCACGGTGCGCACGCCCAGGTGGCTGGCGGTGATCGGGCCGATGGTCGAGCCGCAGCCCATGTCGCTGCGTACCACGAAGCTTTGCACCGGCACTTCCTCGGCCATGCACAGATGACGGAAGAACCCGGCGGTTTCGCTGTTGGTGGCATAGCGCTGGTTGCTGTTGACCTTGATCACGGGGCCGGCGTTGAGTTTCGGGCCGTGGTTGGCGTCGTGCTTCTCGGCGTAGTTGGGGTGTACGCCGTGGGCGTTGTCGGCCGAGACCAGCAGGGATTTCTGAATGGTGCGTACGAATTCGTCACCTTCAGGCAGCAGACGACGCAAGGTCTGCTCGAGCATCGGGCCGTCGGCGCCGCAGGCGGAGCAGGAACCCACTTCTTCGTGGTCGTTGCAGACCAGCACGCAGGTTTCGTCGGTGTCGGCGGTCAGCAGCGCTTGCAGGCCGGCGTAGCACGACAGCAGGTTGTCCAGGCGCGCGCCGGCGATGAAGTCGCCGTGCAGGCCGATGACGGCGGCGCTTTGGGTGTCGTAGAAGCTCAGCTCGTAATCGAGCACCACGTCGGCGTTCAGGCCGTGTTCGCGGGCCAGTTGATCGGTGATGACGGCGCGGAAATCCACGCGCTCGTCGCCGGCGAATTGCGCCAGCACCGGCGGCAGCTCGGTTTGCGCGTTGATCGCCCAGCCCATGTTGGCTTCGCGATTGAGGTGGATGGCCAGGTTCGGAATGATCGCGATCGGCGCCTTGAAGTCGATCAGCTGGCTTTCGACCTTGCCGTCGCGGCGGAAAGTCACGCGGCCGGCCAGCGACAGGTCGCGGTCGAACCACGGCGCCAGCAGCGCGCCGCCATAGACTTCCACGCCCAGTTGCCAGAAGCCCTGGCGTTGCAGTTCCGGCTGCGGCTTGACCCGCAGGCACGGGCTGTCGGTGTGGGCGCCGACCAGGCGAATACCGCCGTGCAGGGGCGAGTGACGGCCCATTTTGATCGCGACGATGGAGGAGTCGTTACGGGTGACGTAGTAGCGGCCATTGGCTTCGGTGTGCCACGGCTCGCGCTCGTCGAGACGCTGATAACCCGCCGCTTCCAGACGCTGAACGAGGCTGGCGGTGGCATGGAATGGGGTAGGGGAGGCCTTGAGGAAGTCGATCAGGCCTTGGTTCAACTCTTCGCGCATAAGTAGCTCCAGACAGCAATGGCGCCAGTTTAACGTATTGGCTGGGGAATTGGCGGTGGACTGCCGGGGATGAACCGTGATCTCGAATCCGCAGGAGAACCCTGTGGGAGCGGGCTTGCTCGCGAAAGCGGTGTGTCATTCAAC
>NZ_JAIQWX010000145.1 GCF_020164475.1 Pseudomonas sp. REP124
CCCGCAATCCCCCGGTTTGCCAGTAAACTCTCTCCCCTTTCGCCGCTGTCATATTTCCTCGCGGCCATTACCTTATTTCCTACGGAGTTCGCCTTGCGTCTGTTCCACACCTCCGACTGGCACCTGGGGCAAAACCTGCACGGCCAGGATCGCGATTTCGAGCACGGCTGTTTTCTCGAGTGGCTGCTGCGTCAGCTCAAGACCGATCAGCCCGATGTACTGCTGATCGCCGGCGACATCTTCGACACGGTCAACCCGCCGGTCAAAGCCCAGGAACGCCTCTACGACTTCATCGTCAGCGCCCACGAACAACAACCGAAGCTGACCATCGTGATGATCGCCGGCAACCACGACTCCGGTTCACGCATCGAACTGCCGGCACCGTTGATGCGTCGCCTGCGCACCCACGCACTGGGTCGTGTGCTGTGGCTGGACGACGGCCAGCTCGACGCCGAGCGTCTGCTGCTGCCGCTGCCGGACGCCAAGGGCAAGACCGTCGCCTGGTGCCTGGCGCTGCCCTTCCTGCGTCCGGCCGAAGTGACCGGCCCGCACTTGGGCGACAACTACCTGCGCGGGATCGGCCAGGTTCACGAGTGGCTGATCGAAGCGGCTAATGCCAAGCGCAAGAAAGGTCAGGCGCTGATCGCCATCAGTCACGCTCACATGGCCGGCGGTTCGGTATCGGAAGATTCCGAGCGCAGCCTGATCATCGGCAACGCCGAAGCCCTGCCCGCCAGCCTGTTCGGACCGAGCATTAGCTACGTCGCCCTCGGTCACCTGCACAAGCCGCAGAAGGTCAACGGCGAAGAGCGGATTCGCTACAGCGGTTCGCCCATTCCCCTGTCGTTCTCGGAAATCGCCTACCAGCACCAGATTCTCGACATCACCCTCGAGGGTGAAAAGCTGGTCAGCGTCGTGCCAAAGGTCATCCCCCGTTCGGTGAACCTGCAACGCCTGGGCCCTGCGCCGTTGGCGGAGATTCTGCTGCAACTGGCCGACCTGCCGATCATCGACCTGCTCGCCGACTACCAACGACAGCCATGGCTGGAGGTGCGGGTGCGTCTCGACGAACCGCAGCCGGATTTGCGCCAGCAAGTGGAAACCGCTCTGGAAGGCAAGGCCGTGCGCCTGGTGCGTATCGCCGCGGAATACGCCGGCAGCGGTCGCCGCGATGGCGCCGACGACGGTGACGCCCTGATCGAACTCGACCAGCTCACCCCCCAGGAACTGTTCAGCCGCGCCTGGCTGGACAACTACGGCAACGAAGTCGACGAGCAGACCCTCAAGGACTTTGCCGAGCTGCTGCAAGACGTGCAGATGGAGAGCGAACAGCCATGAAAATCCTCGCCATTCGCCTGAAAAACCTCGCCTCCCTGGCCGGTCCTTTCGAGATCGATTTCACCGCCGAACCGCTGGCCAGCGCCGGCCTGTTCGCCATCACGGGGCCCACTGGCGCGGGTAAAAGCACCCTGCTCGACGCCTTGTGCCTGGCGCTGTTCGGCACCGTGCCACGCCTGAAGAGTGTGCAGGGATCGGCGAAGTCGCCAGACGTGGACGGTGACATCAACACCGACGACCCGCGCACGCTGCTGCGTCGCGGCACCGGCGACGGGTTTGCCGAAGTGGATTTCGTCGGCATCGACGGCCGCCGCTATCGCGCACGCTGGGAAGCCAACCGCGCCCGGGACAAGGCCGCCGGCCGCTTGCAGGCCAGTCGCCAGAGCTTGCGCGACATCGATCAGGATCAACTGCTGGCCAGTCAGAAGACCGAATTCAAGACCCGCATCGAAGCGGTCCTGGGCCTGAATTTCGAACAGTTCACCCGCGCCGTGCTGCTGGCACAGAGCGAGTTCAGCGCCTTTCTCAAGGCCGACGACAACGACCGCAGCGAACTGCTGGAAAAGCTCACCGACACCGCGCTCTATACCCGTCTGGGCCGACGCGCCTTCGACAAGACCAAGGAAGCCCGCGAAGCCCACAAGCTGCTGCAGGATCAGGCCAGCGGCGTCACGCCCCTGGCGCCGGAAGCCCGGGCGGAACTGGATGAACGCTTCAGCAACGCACAACAGCAGCTCAAGGTGCAGCAGGCGCAACTCAAGCAACTCGAGTTGCAGCACACCTGGCTGAAGACGCTTCGTGAATTACAGGACGCGCAACGCAGTGCCAGCGAGCAACTGCAATCGGCCCAGACCCACTGGCAGGGCCTGGGCGGCGAACGCCTGAAGCTGACCCGCCTGGAACAACTGGCACCGCAAAGGCACCAGTTCGCCCGCAAGGCGCAGATCGATGCATTGCTGACCCCGTTGGCGTTACAGATCGCCCAACAGACTTTGCAGCATGCCGAACTCAGTGAGCGTCAGACGCAGCTCGAGCAACAGCTGGGCGCCAGCCGAACCGCATTGAGCGAAGCGCAGCAGCGACAAACCGACGGCGCGCCTTTGCTGCGTCAAGCCTTTGAAGCGCAGAGCACCCTCGCCCGTCTCGCCAAGGACACAGCCCAAAGCGCTGAAACCCGGCAAAACGCCGAGTCGGCCTGCACTCAGGGTCAGAGCACAATTCAAACCTTGCAGGAACGGCAAACCCAGGTCGCCGAACACCTGCAACGCATCGCCGTGGAACTGGAACAAAGCGCCCATCTGGCGCCCCTGAGCGACGCCTGGAGCGCCTATCGCGATCGCCTGCAACAGCTGATGCTGATCGGCAATCGCCTGAATCAGGGCCAGACGGAACTGGCCAGCCTCGAACAGAATGCCGCCACGGCCGCGCAAGCCCTGACCGCGCAAAAGCAGCAACTGGAAGTGCTGTTCAAGGAAGCCGATGCCGAGCCGGACGCCGTCGCCGAGCAGATCGGCATTCTCGGCACGCTGTTGCAGGACAACCGCAAACAACTGCGGGCCATCGAAGACCTGACTCGCCTGTGGGCCAGTCAGCAGGAACTGGACAAGCGCGATGCCGAGCTGCAACAGCGCCAGCTCGCCGCGCAACAGGAACGCGAGCGCTTGACCCAGGACGGGGTCAAGACCAAGAACGAGCTGAGCGTTGCCGAGCAAACCCTCAACGTCACCCGCGAATTGCTGGAGCGCCAGCGTCTGGCGCGCAGTGCCAGTGTCGAGGAGTTGCGCGCGCAGTTGCAGGACGATCAGCCGTGCCCGGTCTGCGGCAGCAACGAGCATCCCTATCACCAGCCTGAAGCGCTATTGCAAAGCCTCGGTCGCTTCGATGAAAGCGAACAGGCCAACGCGCAGAAAGCCGTCGACCAGCTCAAGGAAAAACTCACCGAGCTGCGTGCCGAAGTCGTTGGTGTGATTGCCCAGCAAAAGGAACTGCTGCAACAGCAGGAACAGTTGGCGAGCCAGCGCCAGGCCCTGGCCCCGAGCCTTGAAGCTCATCCATTGAGCGCATCGCTGCTGGATCAGGACGCCGCTCAGCGCGATACCTGGCTGGCCCGGCAAAACAGCCAGCTGAACCAGAGCATCACTCAGGATGAACAGCGGCAAACTGCCCTGCTCACCCTGCAACAGGACGCCGCGCGCCTGACCCAGCAACTGCGCCAGGCGGAAACCGCGCATCAGCAGGCGGCGCAACAGCTGGACAATCAACAGCGTGAGCTGCGCAACGACCGCCAGCGCCTGGACGAAGAACTCAACGCCTTTGCCAGCCTGTTGCCGGACGAAACCCTGCAAGCGCTACGCAACGAACCGGCCGCGACCTTCCTGCAACTCGACCGGCAGATCAGCGAGCGCCTGGCGCAACTCGAACAGCAGAAAGAAGAGCTGGCCGAGCAGCAACAGCGTCAGCAAACCCTGGACAAGGAGCAGGACCGTCAACTGGCCCGCGTGCAGCAACTGCAAGCCGCCGAGCAGCAGTTCAATGCGCTGGCCGAACAGCAACAGGCAAGCCAGCAGACCCTCGGCCAACTGCTCGGCGAACACGCCAGTGCCGAGCAATGGCAGCAGCAACTGGAACGGGACGTCGACAGCGCCCGCAACGCCGAGAGCACCACTGCCCAGTCCTTGCAGGACGTCGTCACGCAACGGGTGCAAATCAGCGCCGAACTCAAGGCTCAACAGGAGCGCCAGCAGGCGCTGGAAGGCGAAGCGGGCGAACTTGCCGGCAAGATCGCCGACTGGCGCGCCGGCCATCCGGAGCTGGATGACGGTGGTCTCGAAGATTTGTTGCAAGTCGATGACGCTCAGGTCAGCGAACTGCGCCAGCGCTTGCAGAACAGCGAAAAAGCCATCGAACAGGCCAGCGTGCTGGTGCAGGAACGCGACAAGCGTTTGCAGGAGCATCAGGCGCAACACAACGGTAACCTCGACGCCGAACAACTCGCGACCGCCCTCACCGACCTGCAACAACAATGCATTGTCAGCGAACAGGCCTGCGCCGAACTGCGTGCCGAACAGGCCGAGGACCAGCGCCGGCAGAACGCCAATCAGGCCCTGGCGCAGCAGATCGCCGAGGCCTATGCCGAGTATAAACGCTGGGCGCGCCTGAATGCCTTGATCGGCTCGGCCACCGGCGACACCTTCCGCAAGATCGCCCAGGCCTACAACCTCGACCTGCTGGTGCACCACGCCAACGTGCAGTTGCGTCAACTGGTGCGCCGCTATCGCCTGAAACGCGGCGGCAGCATGCTCGGGCTGCTGGTGATGGACACCGAAATGGGCGACGAACTGCGTTCGGTGCATTCGTTGTCCGGCGGCGAAACTTTCCTGGTGTCTTTGGCGTTGGCACTGGGACTGGCGTCAATGGCGTCGAGCACGCTGAAAATCGAATCGCTGTTCATCGATGAAGGCTTCGGCAGCCTCGACCCCGAATCCCTGCAGCTGGCCATGGACGCCCTCGACGGCTTGCAGGCTCAAGGGCGCAAGGTCGCAGTGATTTCCCACGTACAGGAAATGCATGAGCGGATTCCGGTGCAGATTCAGGTGCAACGCCAGGGCAACGGCCTGAGCACGCTGGAGGTGAAATGATCACCCTCTACTCCTTCCGCCGCTGCCCCTACGCCATGCGGGCGCGCATGGCCTTGCGTTATTCAGGTGTGGCCGTGGACATCGTCGAAGTCAGCCTCAAGGCCAAGCCCGCCGAGATGCTGGCGCTGTCGAGCAAGGGCACCGTGCCGGTGCTCAGCATCGACGGCCGCGTGTTCGATGAAAGCCTGGAAATCATGCGCTGGGCCCTGGCGCAGAACGATCCGCAGGATTGGCTGCTCAAGGCTGATCCTGACGGCGCGGACCGCATCGCGGCGTTGATCGAAGAGAACGATCAGACGTTCAAGGTGCATCTGAATCGCTACAAGTACGCCGAGCGCTATCCCGAGCAGCCGATGGAGGCTTATCGCGCTGAGGGTGAAGTGTGGTTGCGCAAGCTGGATGAGCTGCTGGCGGATCGTGCGTATCTGCTGGCCGACCATCCGAGTCTGGCGGATGTGGCGTTGATGCCGTTCGTGCGGCAATTCGCCCATGTCGATCGCGAGTGGTTTGCGCAGACGCCTTATCGAAGATTGCAGCAATGGCTGGAGCGGTTCCTGACGTCAGAGCTGTTCACATCCATCATGAAAAAATAACCGCCCCGCTTCCTGTAGGAGCAAGCTTGCTCGCGATGGTGGTTGGGACGCCGCGGGGTATCAGATGCCCCGCGTTATCGTTGACGACCATCGCGAGCATGCTCGCTCCTACAGGTGGGGTGTTTCACGCCAGGATTTCGCAAATCCCGACCACCGAGCAATCGATGGTGAACGGTCCGAAAAACCCGCTATCGGATTTGCTCGGCGGGTTGCCGGCCAGCATCCCCATGGCCTTGGCTGTCTCGATGTTGCGCGCCATGTTGTGGTTGGCTTCCATGGCTCGCGCCACCCCGCCTATCGAGCCCTGCCCGATTCCCAGCAGGGAAAACCCGTTAGTGATGAATGCCAGGAAGGCGATGATCAAGAGTTTGCAACGGTTCATGCTCCGCCAACTCCCGAGAAGTCAGCCTGATCTGCCACGACCTGATTGGCGCGGTGTTCAAACTGGATACCTGGGTGTGCGACCTGAATCGGCGGCTCGAAGGTTTGCTGCGATTGCGGCGAAAGGCTGATAACCAGCACCATGACCAGGTAAAGACCGATGGCCACATAGGCGCCGTGTTTGGCAGAAGTGATGATTGCGCTGGCCATGGTGAACTCCGTGGGCATGTTTCAGAGTCCACAGAATCGGTCAAAAAAGCACCTATCACCAACAACGCTTGTCTATAGCGAATATCACCGGCGTTGATCATTAAACGAGACTATCTCAGTCATCGATAAAGCTCATCAAGCGCTCGAGCGCAGCCTCAGGCTCCCCGGAAATGGGGGCGGCAGCGGAAAGAATCGGGGTGGAATAGAGGAACAGCAGCACCACGGCCAGACGCATTGCCATATTGTCGATCCTTGTCCAGAGAAGGAGTCAATAAACCCGCGTCAAATTTAAACGGGTGGCAAGGTGATATCAAGCGATACCTTAATGGCCATTTAATGCTGTCGGAAATGAGCTATGCAGGAGCGACATCACTTTGAGCTTTCGAGGGGTCGGGTCCCTGTCGGCAAGTGACTTCGCTCCTGCATATCAGGTGCAGGAAGACAATTTCAGTGTTGGGCTTTGTGATCCAGTGCGGCGTAGAAGTTGGCGCTCTGTTGCAGGTATTTCTGGGTGTAGCTCTGGGTGTGGGATTTCTTGTCGCTGACTTCGGCGTTGGCGCTGGCAGGCAGAGCAACGGAAGCCGAGATGGCGGAGGCGGCGATGATGGAGAAGAGATTGAAATTCATGGGGTATTCCTCGAAGTCAGTTGGCTTGCTTGCCCGGTGGGGCCGTGAAGCAAACTTACGCCTCGAGGAACAAAGCCTTGAAATGCTTTGTAGCATTACCAAATATCAGCCTCATTGATAGAAAGCTGCAGGCCCCATAAACCGGGGTCTGCGGTCTATTGTCGCAGCAGGAATTTCAAATCGCTCGGGGCATCCATCGGCAGTTTCTGCACGGTTTTGCCCAACAGACCGGTCTTCACGTCGCGCTCGATGACAACGATCGCGTTGCTTTTCTGATTGGCGATCAACAGGAATTTGCCCGATGGATCGAGGCTGAATTCCCGCGGATGATCCCCCTCCACCGCTCTCCGTTGCAGTTCCTTGAGATGCCCGGTTGCCGGGTCGATGGCGAACACCAGCAACTGATTGGCGGTGCCACGGTTGCTGACATAGAGGAATTTGCCATCCTTTGAGGCATGCAATGCGGCAGCGGCCTTGTCCGACTCCGGCTGGCCGGCCGCCAGATCGACCATTTGCGTCTGCTCGAGTTTGCCGTCGCGGTAATCGAACACCGCCACCTGGGCGCTCATTTCCATGGTCAACTAGGCGTGCTTGCCATCGGCGCTGAACAGCAGATGCCGGGGACCGCTGCCGGGTGGCAACTGCACGAAGGCCGGGGTCGCCGGGGTCAATGGCAGGTCGGGATTGGCTTTGGGGTCGAAACGGTAGACGAACACCTTGTCCGCACCGAGATCGTTGGAAAACACGTAGCGGCCGTCCGGCGACGGGACCGTCGAATGCACGTGAGCCGACATCTGCCGCTCGGGATTGACCCGACTGGCCGGATGACTGCTCATCTGCACCACCGGCTTGAGCGCGCCATCGGCACCGACCGGCAACACCGCCAGAGTACCGCCTGGGTCTTCGGCCACCGAGTAGTTGCTGACGAACAGGTGGCTGGCATCAAGGCTGAGGCTGGAATGGGTCGGCTCGTTGCTTAGGCTCTGCACCTGATTGATCAGGCGCAGTTCATGGCTCTTGGGGTCGATGGCGTAACTGCTGACCCGCCCTACCGGATCTTTCTGGCCGGGGCCGTTTTCGTTGACCACGAACAGGCGTTGCTGATCCTTTGACAGGGTCAGCCAGGAGGGGTTTTCGCTTTTGATAACTTGCAGCGGTTTAGGGCTGATGTGCCCGGTGGCGCTGTCGAAACTCAGGCGATAGAGGCCCTGGCTTTGCCCGGCGGTGTAGGAACCGACGAGCAATTGCCGGTCTTCGGCGGCCGCGACCTGCATCCCTATCGCGCCGATGCTGCCGGCGATCAACAGGGGCCAGAGCTTAGGCATCCGCTTCATCGTCTTCGTTGTCACCGCTAATGACATCGCCGACGCACACCAGGCGGTGCTCACCTTCGTTGTCCTTGATCAGCCAGCTTTGCAGGGATTGATCGAAAGTGGCGGCCTGGATCTGCGCAGGCGTGAATTCCCAGTGCAGGGCGTTGCGACCATCGATGCATTCAATGTGCAGGTTGTCGTCTTCATCGAGGGCGAATTCGAAGGCATGCAGCCCGTCGATTTCCACCATACCGCAGTGTTCGAGGGCGTTGAGCAGGGTATCGGTTACAGCAGTCATGGCAGTCGATCTTTGGAGGGGAAAGACGCAATGATAGCTCAATGTGGATTGCAATCCGCAGGCGCGACTGCATTCCCTGTAGGAGCGAGGCTTGCCCGCGAAGACGGTGTACCGGTCAACATCCATGTTGAATGTACCGGCCTCTTCGCGGGCAAGCCTCGCTCCTACAGGGGGATTGCGGTTAGAGGGCGTCGCGCGAGGGCTTGCCGTCCACCAGACGCTGGATGCGCAGCGGATTGGCGTTTTTCAGGGCGTCCGGCAACAGGCTGTCGGGGTAGTTCTGGAAACACACCGGGCGCAGGAAGCGGTCGATGGCCAGGGTGCCGACCGAAGTACCGCGCGCATCGGAGGTCGCCGGGTACGGGCCGCCATGAACCATCGAATCGCAGACCTCGACCCCGGTCGGATATCCATTGAGCAGGATCCGCCCGACCTTCTGTTCCAGCAACGCCGTCAGCTCGCCGAACTGTTCGAAATCCGCAGGTTCACCAATGATGGTCGCGGTCAGTTGACCGTGAAGGCCATTCAACGCGGCGCTCAGTTGTGCCTGATCCGCCACTTCCACCACCACCGTGGCCGGGCCGAACACTTCCTCTTGCAGCACCTCGTCGCCGTCGATCAACAGGCTGACATCGGCCTTGAACAGTTGCGGCTGCGCCTGACGACCTTGCTGCGGCTGACCGGCCAGATGTTCGATGCGCGGATGATCCAGCAACTTCTGCAAGCCCTTGCCGTAGCTGCTCAGGGTGCCGGCGTTGAGCATGGTTTGCGCCGGCTGGTCAGCCATCATGTCCGCCAATTGCGCAAGGAACGCGCTGAACTGCGGCGAACGAATGCCGATCACCAGGCCAGGGTTGGTGCAGAACTGGCCGCAGCCCTGAACCACCGAAGCCGACAGGCCACGGGCGATGGTTTCCGTGCGCTCCTGCAAGGCCTGGGGCAGCACGATCACCGGGTTGATGCTCGACATTTCGGCGAACACCGGGATTGGTTGCGGACGCGCCGCGGCCATGTCGCACAATGCGCGACCGCCCTTGAGCGAACCGGTGAAACCCACGGCCTGGATCGCCGGATGCTTGACCAGCAGTTCACCGACCCCGCCGCCGTAGATCATGTTGAACACACCTTCGGGCATCGAGGTTTTTTCCGCCGCGCGGATAATCGCATCGGCAACCTGCTCGGCTGTGGCCATGTGACCGCTGTGGGCCTTGAACACCACCGGGCAACCGGCAGCCAGGGCGGCAGCGGTGTCGCCGCCGGCGGTGGAAAATGCCAGGGGGAAATTGCTCGCGCCGAACACCGCCACCGGGCCGAGGCCGATGCGGTACTGGCGCAGGTCCGGACGCGGCAGCGGCTGACGCTCGGGCAACGCGCGGTCGATGCGCGCGCCGTAAAAATCGCCACGGCGCAGCACGCTGGCGAACAGACGCATCTGGCCGCTGGTACGCCCGCGCTCACCGATGATCCGCGCCGCGGGCAAGGCGGTTTCGCGGCACACCACACTTACAAAGTCATCGCCCAGGGCATCGAGTTCATTGGCGATCGCGTCCAAGAACTGCGCCCGGCGTTCGGCGCTCAGGCCGCGATAGGCTGGGTACGCCGCAGCTGCAGCCTTGGCGGCGGCATCGACTTCTTCGGCCGTGGCCTGAATGAAATCATGGGGCAGCGCTTCGCCGGTCTCGGCATCGATGCTTTGCAGCTTGATACTGCCTGATGCGCTGCGCTGGCCGCCGATGTAGTTGTGACCAAGAATCTGGGTCATGTATTGCTCCTTACAATGTGCCAATGGTGCCGGGTTCGAACGCCGACTCTACCGGCTCGATGCCATTGATCAACGGTGCGCCGAACTCGGCCTGGCTGATCTCGAACACGTCGCCCGGCTGTGTGCGAATGCCGTCGGCGAAAGACAGGGTCGCGGTGCCGAAGAAGTGAATGTGCACATCCCCCGGACGCAGGAACTGGCTGTATTTGAAGTGGTGGAATTCCAGGTTCGCCAGGCTGTGGCACATGTTGGCTTCGCCGCTGAGGAACTCGTTCTGCCACAGCACTTCGCCGTCGCGCAGGATCCGGCTGGTGCCGGCCAGGTGCTGGGGCAATTCGCCGACCCGCAGCTCTGGGCCGTAGCTGCAACTGCGCAACTTGGAATGGGCCAGGTACAGGTAGTTCTTGCGCTCCATGACGTGATCGGAAAACTCGTTGCCCACGGCGAAACCCAGGCGATACGGCTTGCCGTCTTGACCGATGACATAAAGGCCGCTCAGCTCCGGCTCTTCACCGGCATCTTCGGCGAACGGCGGCAGCGGGAATGGCTGACCCGGGCGCACGACGATGCTGCCATCGCCCTTGTAGAACCACTCCGGTTGCACACCGGCCTGCCCTTGCGCCGGCTTGCCGCCCTCCACGCCCCATTTGAAGATGCGCATGGTGTCGGTCATCGCCGCTTCGTCGCCGGCCTGCTGGTGCATCTTGTCCCGTGCCGAGGCGCTGCCCAGGTGGGTCAGGCCGGTACCGCTGACCAGCATGTGCGCCGGGTCCGGATGATCCAGCGGCGGCAGGATGCGCAGTTGCGCCAGCAGCTCGGCGTAGTCGTGGCTGGAGCCCAGGCCCAGGGCCTGGACCTGTTGCTCGAGATTGATCCCCGCCTCAATGGCCGCCAAGGCCAAGTCGCGAACCGTCTTCGCCTCGCGAACTTCCAGGACCTGCGCCCCCTCGACCACGCCGACACGGCGTTCGCCGTTACTCAATTCGAATTGAACCAAACGCATGAAGTTTCTCCTTCGACAATTCTTCAGAACACTGCAGAACCCTTGTGGGAGCGGGCTTGCTCGCGAAGACGGAGTGTCAGTCACCGAATATGTTGGATGTACCGACGCCTTCGCGAGCAAGTCGAATCGTCGCACCGCCGCTCCCACCTTTGATTTTTGTTGGCCTTAAGTACGCGTCGCACCCCGAGCACTGGCCGCAAACTCATCCGCCGGCAACACGTGCTTCTTTTCCAGCTTGCGATAAACCACACCCGTCAGAATCAGGCCGAACACCATCACGCAGGACAGGAAGTACAGCCCCGAAGCCAGGTTGCCGGTGTACTCCTTGAGCGCGCCGATCACGAACGGGCCGATGTAGCCGCCCAGGTTGCCCACCGAGTTGATCAGGGCGATCCCCGCCGCCGCGCTGGCGCCGGCGAAGAAACGACCAGGCAAGGTCCAGAACACCGCCGTGCAGGAAAACAGCGAAAACGCCACCAGGCAAAGCGCCGCCAGTTGCAGTACCGGCACCGACAGCCAGGCGCTGAGGAACAGGCCCAGAGCACCAAGCACATAGAGCACAGCCAAATGCCCGTAGCGATCATTCAAGCGGTCGGAACTGCGTGGAATGATCAGCAAGCCGACTATCCCGAAAATGTAAGGCACCGATGACACGAACCCGGTCACCAGATCGCTGCCGCCGAACTGCTTGATCAGGGTCGGCAACCACAGGCCCAAGCCATAGATGCTCAGGGTCACCGGTAGGTAGAACAGCGCCAGCAGCAACACGCGTTTGTCTTTCAGGGCGTGCAGCGGATTGCCGTGCTTGGTTTGGCCGTACTCCTGCAGGTCCTTTTGCAACTCGCCGGTCAGCCAGTTCTTCTCGGCCTGGTCCATCCACTTCACCTGTTGCGGGCCATCCGGCAACCAGCGCAGCACCGGCCAGGTCAGCAGGATCGCCGGGGCGCCGATGACGATGAACAGCCACTGCCAGCCGTGCAGACCCAGTACGCCGTCCATGCCGAGCAGGCCGCCGGCCACGGGCCCGGTGATCATCATCGCGATCGGCTGGGACAGGATGAACAGGCCGAGGATCTTGCCGCGATGGCGAACCGGGAACCATTGGGTGATGTAATACAGAACACCGGGGAAGAAGCCGGCTTCCGCCGCGCCGAGCAGAAAGCGCATCAGATAGAAGCTGTTCGGCCCCTGGACAAAGGCCATGCCGATGGTGATGGCGCCCCAGGTGACCATGATCCGCGCGAACCAGCGCCGGGCGCCGAAGCGGTCGAGCATCAGGTTGCTGGGGATCTCCAGCAGGAAGTAACCAATGAAAAACAGCCCTGCGCCCAAGCCGTAAGCCGCATCACCCAGACCGATGTCGGCGCCCATGTGCAGCTTGGCGAACCCCACGGCAGAGCGGTCCACGTAGGCGATCAGGTACAGCAGGATCAGGAAGGGAATCAGTTTCAGCGTGATGCGGCGTATAAGCCGCAGTTCCTGGCTCATGAGCTCGGTCTCCGATTGTTGTTTTTATAAAACCTCGGGGGACGCCTCTCACGGCAAACCATCAGGGCCATCCCTCCGCTGAAAACGACTATATAGTAATACTATTTACTCAACAACACTTCCAAACCGAGCAAATTGAGCTTATGTTACGCTTCAGCTTGAACAATATAGTCATACAATAAGAGAGTCGATCATGTCTGATAAGAAACCCACCCTGCGCTCCGCCCAATGGTTTGGCACCGCCGACAAGAACGGCTTCATGTACCGCAGCTGGATGAAGAATCAGGGCATCGCTGACCATCAGTTCCAGGGCAAGCCAATCATCGGCATCTGCAATACCTGGTCGGAACTGACCCCTTGCAACGCGCATTTCCGCCAGATCGCCGAGCACGTCAAACGCGGTGTGATCGAAGCCGGCGGCTTTCCGGTGGAATTCCCGGTGTTTTCCAATGGCGAATCCAACCTGCGCCCGACCGCCATGCTCACCCGCAACCTGGCGAGCATGGACGTCGAAGAAGCAATTCGTGGCAACCCGATCGATGGCGTGGTGCTGCTGACCGGTTGCGATAAGACCACTCCAGCGCTGCTGATGGGCGCCGCCAGTTGCGACGTTCCGGCCATCGTGGTCACCGGCGGGCCGATGCTAAACGGCAAGCACAAGGGCAAGGACATCGGCTCGGGCACCGTGGTCTGGCAGCTCAGCGAACAGGTCAAGGCCGGCACCATTACCATTGACGATTTCCTCGCGGCCGAGGGCGGCATGTCCCGTTCGGCCGGTACCTGCAACACCATGGGCACCGCCTCGACCATGGCCTGCATGGCCGAAGCGTTGGGCACTTCCCTGCCCCACAACGCGGCGATTCCTGCGGTGGATGCCCGTCGCTACGTGCTGGCGCACATGTCGGGCATGCGCGCGGTAGAGATGGTTCGCGAAGACCTGAAGCTGTCGAAGATCCTGACCAAGGAAGCCTTCGAAAACGCCATCCGCGTCAACGCCGCCATCGGTGGTTCGACCAACGCGGTGATCCACCTCAAGGCCATCGCCGGACGCATCGGCGTGGATCTGGACCTGGATGACTGGACGCGCATAGGTCGCGGCATGCCGACCATCGTCGACCTGCAACCGTCCGGGCGCTTCCTGATGGAAGAGTTCTACTATGCCGGTGGCCTGCCGGCGGTGCTGCGCCGTCTCGGCGAAGCCAACCTGATCCCGAACCCTAACGCCCTCACCGTCAATGGCAAGTCCATCGGCGAGAACACCAAGGATGCGCCGATCTACGGCGAAGACGAGGTGATCCGCACCCTCGACAACCCGATCCGCGCCGACGGCGGGATCTGCGTTTTGCGCGGCAACCTTGCGCCACTGGGCGCGGTACTCAAGCCGTCCGCCGCCACGCCGGAGCTGATGCAGCATCGCGGTCGCGCGGTGGTGTTCGAGAACTTCGACATGTACAAGGCCCGGATCAACGATCCGGAGCTGGAAGTGGATGCCAGTTCGATCCTGGTGATGAAGAACTGCGGTCCGAAGGGTTATCCGGGCATGGCCGAAGTCGGCAACATGGGCCTGCCGGCCAAGCTGCTGGCCCAGGGCGTGACAGACATGGTGCGCATTTCCGATGCGCGCATGAGCGGTACGGCCTACGGCACGGTGGTTCTGCACGTGGCGCCGGAAGCGGCGGCTGGCGGGCCTCTGGCGACGGTGAAGGAAGGCGACTGGATCGAACTGGACTGTGCAAGCGGTCGTCTGCATCTGGACATTCCGGATGCAGAGCTGGCCGCGCGCATGGCTGATCTGCAGCCGCCGCAACAGCTGCTGGTCGGCGGTTATCGCCAGCTGTACATCGACCACGTGATGCAAGCGGATCAGGGCTGCGACTTCGACTTCCTGGTGGGTTGCCGTGGGGCTGAAGTGCCGCGTCACTCACACTAACAACGCTGAACCCCTGTGGGAGCGGGCTTGCTCGCGAAGACGGAGTGTCAGTCGACTCATGTGTTGACTGGCACACCGCTTTCGCGAGCAAGCCCGCTCCCACATTTGATTGGTGCCCACCTCAAGATGACGTCGTGCCTGCTATCATGCCCGACACCACCCAGTGCACAGGACCGCCCCGTTCCCCATGGATTACCGCAAACCCTCCGACCGCAAAAGCATGCATTCGCGCATCGTTCAGGAACTGGGCATGCACATCGTCTCCGGACGCTTCCTGCCGGATGACAAGCTGCCGGCCGAAGCCCTGTTGTGCGAGGAATATGCCGTCAGCCGGCCGGTGCTGCGTGAAGCGACCCGGGTGCTGGTCGCCAAGGGCCTGGTGTACTCGCGCCCAAGGGTGGGCACCGTGGTCAAGCCGCGCAAGGACTGGCACATGCTCGACCCGGATGTGCTGCACTGGCTGATGCAAAGCAGCCCGCAAAATGAATTCTTCGATCTGCTGACCAGCGTGCGCAGCATCATCGAACCCGCCGCCGCCGCCCTGGCCGCACAATTCGCCACCGACGCGGACATCGCCTCCATCGGCGAAGCCTACCAACGCATGGAAGCCGCCCCGACCCCCGAAGCCCTGCTGCAACCGGACCTGGACTTCCACAGCCGCATCGCCGACGCCACCCACAACGACCTGCTGGCCAACCTGTGCAACATGCTCTCGGTAGCAATCGCCGAAGCATTGAAACACTCCAACCAGCGGCCGAACCTGCATGAACTGGCGTTGCCACGGCACAAGGCGATTCTCACGGCCATCGAAAATCGCGATGCCCTGGGTGCGCGACATGCGACGCTGGTGCAGCTGGATGATGCGCGTAGTGCGCTGAATGTGGTGTTGGGCGCAGATCCTTCCTGACACAACTGTTTAACTGTGGGAGCGGGCTTGCTCGCGAAGGCATCGTGCCAGCCGATACATGAGTCGGCTGACAAGATC
>NZ_JAIQWX010000146.1 GCF_020164475.1 Pseudomonas sp. REP124
ATTGTCAAAAGCTTCGCGGGCAAGCCTCGCTCCTACAGGGACGGGGTTATTTGAGGGACTGCACACCGGCTTTTGCCACCTGCGCATCCTGCTCGGCCTTGACCCCGGACACGCCCACGGCGCCGATGACCTGGCCATCGATGATGATCGGCACGCCGCCTTCCAGCGAGGTCAGCAGGGGGGCGGTGACGAATGCGGTGCGCCCGCCGTTGACCATCTCTTCATAGCTCTTCGATTCGCGCCGGCCCAATGCGGCGGTTCGGGCTTTTTCGGTGGCGATGTAGGCGGTGATGGGCGCGGCGCCGTCGAGGCGTTCGAGGGCCAATGGGTGGCCGCCGTCATCGACGATGACGATGGTCACCAGCCACTGATTGTTCTGCGCCTCGGTGTGCGCGGCGGTGAGGATCTTCATCACTTCGGCCTGGCCGAGCACTGCTTTGCTTTTCATCGAATTCTCCAGCGTTTTTGGCGTAAAAAAAGGTCCCTGAGTTCGCATCTGACCCTGTAGGAGCGAGCATGCTCGCGATGGAGGACGGGACAACGCGGGGCATCAGGTTTCCAGCGTTATCGTTGACGACCATCGCGAGCATGCTCGCTCCAGGGTTCATCGCAGGTCAGGGCAAAGCCCCTTCTACCACCTCGATCCAATGCTTGACCGGCGTACGCCCCGCACCATCGAGGTGCGACTGGCAGCCGATGTTGGCCGTGACAATCACTTCAGGGTAGCCGCTTTCCAGGGCGTTCATTTTGTTGTCGCGCAGTTGCCGCGAGAGTTCCGGCTGGGTCAGCGAATAGGTGCCCGCCGAGCCGCAGCACAGGTGGCTGTCGGGCACGAAGGTCAGGTTGAAGCCCAGGCGTTCGAGCAGTTTCTCCACGGCGCCGCCGAGTTTCTGCGCGTGTTGCAAGGTGCAGGGGCAATGGAAGGCCAGGCGGTGGGCGTTGTGGATGCCGAGCTTTTCCAGCGGTTCGTCGCGCAATACCTCCACCAGATCCTTGGCCAGTGCGCTGACCCTGCGCGCCTTGTCGGCATAGGCCGGGTCGCTGGCGAGCAGGTGGCCGTAATCCTTGATGAAAGCGCCGCAGCCGCTCGCGGTCTGCACGATGGCTTCAGCGCCATTCTCGATGCTCGGCCACCAGGCATCGATGTTGTGGCGGGCGCGATCCAGACCAGCGGCCTGAGCGTCGAGGTGATAGTCCACGGCGCCGCAGCAGCCAGCCTGGCGACAAGGCGTGACGCTGATCCCCAGTCGATCCAGGACTCTGGCCGCCGCGACGTTGGTATTGGGCGACAGCCCCGGTTGCACGCAGCCCTCGAGCATCAAGACCTGCCGCGCATGGCGGGTGGCCGGGCGCGGTTTGCTCAGCGTGGCACTGCGCGGCAATTTGCTTTGCAGGGCGTCGGGCAGCAGGGCGCGGAACACCTGGCCGCCACTGACCAGCCCCTTGAACAAATCGGGATGTGGTACCAGCGTGCGCAGGCCTTCGCGCAACAGGCGCTGGCCGATGGGGCGCGGGACCGCCGCGTCGACCACCGCGCGGCCGATGTCCAGGAGATTGTGGTAATCGACGCCGGAGGGACAGGTGGTTTCGCAGTTGCGGCACGACAGGCAGCGATCCAGATGCTGCTGGGTTTTCTGCGTGACCTCATTGCCTTCCAGCACCTGCTTGATCAGGTAAATGCGCCCGCGCGGGCCGTCCAGTTCATCACCCAACAGTTGATAGGTGGGGCAGGTGGCGTTACAGAAACCGCAATGCACGCAACTGCGCAGGATGCTGTCGGCTTCTTCGGCACGGGGCAGGCGGCGGGCGTTTTCGCTCAGGGTGGTCTGCATGGTTCAAAGCTCCGCGTACAGGCGACCGGGGTTGAAAATGCCCCGGGGGTCGAGTTGCTGCTTGAGGCTTCGGTGATAGCGCATCAGCGCGGTGGACAAGGGATGGAACGGGTTGTCGGTCAGGCCATGGCTGTAGCAGGTGACGTGGCCGCCGAACTCCTCGACCACGTGGCGGATGAAGGCGGCCTCGGCATCGGACTTGAGCCAGCGCTGGGCGCCACCCCAATCGATCAGTTGCCGGCCGGGCAGGGACAGTTTCGGCGTGTTGTGCGGCAAGGACAGGCGCCAGAGCGGTTGGTCCTCGTCGAAGAACGGCAGGCGATGTTCGTTGAGATCGTCCCAGTAACTGCCGTCCAACAGCTCGCCGCCCAACCGGTCACGGGCTGAAGCCACCGAGCCTTCGCCACCTTCCAGGCGCAGGTACAGGCGTTCGCCGTCATGGCTGGCGGCGCTGATCGGCAGGGGTTGCTGGCCCCATTTCGACAGGTTCTGCAAGGCACGCTCGCTATTCATTTCCAGGCTGATACTCAGGGTTTGCCGGGGTTTGGGCAGGACCTTGAGCGAGACTTCGGTGATTAGGCCCAAGGTGCCGTAACTGCCGGCCATCAGGCGCGAAAGATCGTAGCCGGCGACATTTTTCATTACCTCACCGCCGAAACGCAGATGCTTGCCATGGCCAGTGATGACTCGTGTGCCGAGGACGAAATCGCGTACCGAACCGGACCAAGGGCGCCGAGGCCCGGACAGCCCGCAAGAGATCATGCCGCCGACGGTGGCGCCGTCGCCGAAGGCCGGGGGTTCGCAGGGCAGCATCTGCTGAGCAGCGTCTAGCACCTGCGTCAGTTCGGCCAGCGGCGTGCCGCAGCGCACGGTGATCACAAGTTCTGTGGGGTCGTAGCTGACGATGCCGCGATGGCTGCGGGTGTCGAGGATTTCCCCGGCGACGATGCGCCCCAGAAAGGCCTTGCTGTTGGAGCCTTGAATGCGCAGCGGCGTAGCATTTTCCAGCGCCTGGTTGACCTGTTCGAGCAACGTCTGGCTGTCGTCGATATCGCCTGTGCCGTGCATCAGAATCGCTCCAGGTCAGGGAAGGGCAGTTGCCCGGCATGCACGTGCATGGCGCCGAACTCGGCACAGCGATGCAGGGTCGGGATGTTCTTCCCTGGGTTGAGCAGGCCGCTGGGGTCGAATGCTGCTTTGACGGCGTGGAACAGGGTCAGTTCATCGCTGTTGAACTGGGCGCACATCTGATTGATTTTCTCGCGGCCGACCCCGTGTTCGCCGGTGATGCTCCCACCGACTTTCACGCACAGTTCGAGGATCTTGCCGCCCAGGGTTTCGGCGCGTTCCAGTTCGCCCGGCTGGTTGGCGTCGAACAGAATCAGCGGGTGCATGTTGCCGTCGCCGGCGTGGAACACGTTGGCCACCCGCAGGTTGTATTCGGCGGACAGCTCGGTGATGGCCTTGAGCACGCCGGGCAACTCGCGCCGGGGGATGGTGCCGTCCATGCAATAGTAATCCGGCGACAGACGGCCCACCGCCGGGAAGGCGTTCTTGCGCCCGGCCCAGAAGCGCACGCGCTCGGCTTCATCGCGGGCCAGGCGCACTTCGGTGGCTCCGGCCTGTTCCAGCACCTGGCGCACCCGAGTGCAATCTTCGTGGACGTCGGCTTCGACGCCATCGAGTTCGCACAGCAGAATGGCTTCGGCCTCGACCGGGTAGCCGGCGTGGATGAAGTCCTCGGCGGCGCGGATGGCCAGGTTGTCCATCATCTCAAGGCCACCGGGGATGATCCCGGCGGCGATGATGTCGGCCACGGCGCCGCCGGCTTTTTCCACGGAGTCGAAGGCGGCCAGCAGGACCTTGGCCGATTGCGGTTTGGGCAGCAGCTTGACGGTGACTTCGGTGATGACCCCGAGCATGCCTTCAGAGCCGGTGAACAGGGCGAGCAGGTCGAGGCCCGGGGCGTCGAGGGCGTTGGAACCGAGGGTCAGACATTCGCCGTCGACGGTGAGGATGTCGACCTGCAGCACGTTGTGCACGGTCAGGCCGTATTTGAGGCAATGCACGCCGCCGGCGTTTTCGGCGACGTTGCCGCCGATGGAGCAGGCGATCTGCGACGATGGGTCCGGCGCGTAGTAAAGACCGTATTGCGCAGCGGCCTGGGAAATGGCGAGATTGCGCACCCCTGGCTGGACCCGCGCGGTGCGGGCTTCGGGGTCGATGTGCAAAATCTGATTGAAGCGCGCCATCACCAGCAGCACGCCTTTTTCCAGGGGCAGGGCGCCGCCGGACAACCCGGTGCCGGCGCCACGGGCGACTACCGGTACACGGCGTTCATGACACAAGCGCAGCACGCCCTGAACCTGAGCGATATCGCGCGGTAGTACCACCAGCATCGGCGTGGTGCGGTAGGCCGACAGCCCGTCGCATTCGTAGGGCTTGAGTTCTTCGGTCTGGTGCAGCACTTCGAGATCCGGCCACTGCGCGCGCAGAGCCGCCAACAACCCGGCCTTGTCCACGTCGGGCAGGGCGCCGTCGACGCGTTCATCGTAGAGAATGTTCATGGTCGCTTAACGATACTCCCTTCATGAAAAGCCCGGGCGATCGCCCGGGCATTTCAAGGCCTAATAGGCTGGCCAATAACTTTGTGGTAAGGGGCTTGTCTGTGGCGAGGGGGCTTGCCCCCGTTCGGCTGCGAAGCAGTCGCAAAACCTGAATCCCCGGTTTGCCTGGAAGAATGCAGGGGGCCGCTTCGCGACCCAACGGGGGCAAGCCCCCTCGCCACAGGTGGTCCTCGTTACATAGACGAACCTCTTCAGTCAGAGGTGAACCCATCAATGCCCCACCACCATATGACTGAACGGCGCCACATACGCCTGCAACGTCACCAGCCCGCCCACCAGCAGCGCCAGCACGATCGAGTGGAAGAACACGTAGCGCAGAATCTCCCCTTCATGCCCGTACCAGCGGGTCGCGGTGGACGCCACCACGATGGATTGCGCGTCGACCATCTTGCCCATGACCCCGCCGGAGCTGTTGGCGGCGGCCATCAGTACGGGGCTCAAGCCCAGTTGTTCGGCCGTAACCCGTTGCAGACCACCGAACAGCACGTTGGACGCCGTGTCGGAGCCGGTCAGTGCCACACCGAGCCAGCCGAGCAGGGTGCCGAACATCGGGTAGAAGATCCCCGTCGCGGCGAAGGCCAGGCCCATGGTGGCGTCCAGTCCCGAATAGCGCGTGAGGAAGCCCAGGGCAAGCATCGCGGTGATGGTGATCAGCGAATAGCGCACCACCCAGATCGTGCGCAGGTACTGCTTGATCAGCTGCGGAATCGAATAGCCCATCAGCAGGCCGCCGACGATGGCGGCCAGCAGGATGCCGCTGCCGGTGGCGGTGAACCAGGTGAATTTGTACACCGCTTCCTCGACCTTCGGCGCAGGCACCACCGGCGGCACTTTCTCGATCTGCTGGTGAATGGTGGTGAAGGTCAGTACCGGAGCGAACACCGGATTGGCTTCGCGCAGCGGTTTGCCCTGAGGATCGAGCTTGGCCGCGCTGGTGGCCGGATCGATCGCGGCACGGGTGTCGAAACTGTTCTTGAAGCTCTGGGTCCCCCAGGCGAAAACGAAGATGGTCAGGATGATCCACGGCATCCAGGCGCGCATCACGGCCTTTTTCGAATCGCCGGCGAAGGCAGCGGTAGGCTCGGTCTTGGAGGCATATTCATCATCGATTTTCGAGTCGTCGACCCGCCCGGTCAGTGCCGCGGAGGTGTGCACGGTGGCGGGTTTCCAGACCTTGAGGAAGCCGGTCAGACAGGCCATGGAAATGAGGGCGGCGATCACGTCCACCAGCATCGGCCCGTGGTAGTTGGAAACGATGAACTGCGGCACCGCGAAGCTGACCCCGGTGACAACGATCGCCGGCCAGATCTCCATCATCTTGCGCCAGCCGGCGAAGGCCCAGATCAGCCAGAACGGCACGATCACCGAGAAGAACGGCAGCTGCCGGCCGACCATCATCGACAACTCCATCTCATCCAGCCCTGTGACCTTGGCCAGGGTGATGATCGGCGTGCCCAGGGCGCCGAACGCTACCGGGGCGGTGTTGGCGATCAGCGCCAGGCCCGAGGCGGCCAGGGGCGAAAAGCCCAAACCGATCAGAATCGCCCCGGTCACCGCTACCGGCGTACCGAAACCGGCGGCGCCTTCGAAGAACGCGCCGAAGCAGAAGGCGATCAGCAGCAATTGCAGGCGGCGGTCGTCGGTGATCCGCGCCAGAGAGTCCTGCAGCACTTTGAACGAGCCGTTTTCAGTGGTCAGCCGGTGCAGAAAGATGATGTTCAGCACGATCCAGCCAATCGGCAGCAGCCCGTTGGCCGCGCCGTACAAGGCAGCGGAACCGGCCATGTCGGCGGGCATGCCGAAGGCGAAGATGGCAATTACAAGTGCTGACACCAACGCCATGATCGCGGCCAGGTGCGCTTTGACATGGAAGAACGCCAGCGCCGCCAGCATTACGACAACCGGCACGGCGGCGAGAAGGGTGGATACCACAGGGTTGTTGAACGGATCGTAGATTTGCTGCCAGACCATGTTCACCTCTGCTTTTTATTGTTGGACGTGCAGACCCCAGGGGGGACGGTGGCTTGTAGTATAGGTGGCATTACGCTGCTGTCAGATTCGGCAGCCAGGCCTGCGAATTCGAGGGTCTGAGCTAGCCTTTGCAGTAAGGTTCGAATCCAGCCACGGGAGGAAAACAGCAATGACCGAGCGCCATATTGAACACAAGGAAACGCTGTCCAACGGATGCAGCATCCGGGTCAAGGCCGAAATTCTCAAAGATGGATCGCTTGGAATGTTCATCGGCGTCTACCGCCCGGACGGCTCGGTGATTGACGAAAATCACGATCCCAAGCCGCACATGCTCGATATGGAGGCGGCGATGGATTGGGGCGTGGATATCGCAAAGGGGATTGGGAATAGTCAGCGGACGTTGTAGTGCTTGGCTCAAGATTCAGGTGAGGCCATCGCGAGCCTGCTCGCGATGCTTTGTCAGACGATGCAATTCGAAGTCATAGCATGTTTGGGTTTTTCGGCACCAGTCGAAGGGCGAAAACGGTCTAATAACCCGGTTCCCTTTTTTGAACGCTTTGCTAATCTGAACCCTGTAGGTGAGAACGCAGACTGATGCGCAAGCGGATAGCGAGGACGCGTGGGGCGCGCTCCGAAGGGTACACGGTTAGAAAGATCTCCGCGCTGAGATCCAGCCCTTATGCCGTGTGAAGCAGGACAGCGCATTGCTGTACCTGTGAGACTCCTGAGAAACCTCGTAAGCCAGAGACCAGCACTGGCCACCTACTAAACCCACTATAGAGCCCGCCTTGTGCGGGCTTTCTAATTTCCGGCATCCAAAAAATCCACTGCTCTGCTGTAGGAGCCGAGCTTGCTCGCGATGCACCCCAGAGCACCGCGTGGTGTCAGATGCCTAGCGTCATCGTTGACCACCATCGCGAGCAAGCTCGGCTCCTACAAAGGTCTGGCGATGTCCGCCGGCCTTTTGTGGGAGCGAGCCTGCTCGCGATGTACTCGAGAACGTCGCGGGGCGTCAGATGCCCTGCGTCATCGTAGGCGACCATCGCGAGCCTGCTCGCGTGTCAGATGAGATTAATGGTGACGTCGATGTTGCCCCGGGTGGCCTTGGAGTACGGGCAGGTCTGGTGGGCGGCATCTACCAGGGTGCGGGCCAGGATGGGGTCAATGCCTGGCAGACTAACGTTGAGGCGCGCCTGGAGGAAGAAGGCGTTGTCGGTTTTGCCCAGGTCGATTTCGGTAGCGACGCTGACGTCCGTCGGCAATGCCACCTTCAGCGCCGCCGCAGCCTTGCCCATGGCACCGATGAAGCAGGCGGACCAACCGGCGCCCAACAGTTGCTCGGGGTTGGTACCACTGCCCGAAGAACCTGGTGGCGACAGCTTGACCTCCAGGCGACCATCGTCGCTGCGGGACTCGCCCTGACGGCCGCCGGTGGTGACGGTCTTGCCGGTGTATAGCACGGTTTCGATGTTGTTGATCATGGGGGCTCCTGTAGTTTTTGGCATTTGGGCCCGGGTGTCGCTCGAAGGAGCGAAGAACACCGCAAGGGCGACAGGCGCACTTTTTCATCCCCATGTAGGCCGCGTGTGTCGTGAACCGACGGTTGTGTATCGTCGTGTAGATTCGCAGGCAAAACCTACACGGCGATACAAACCCGTTTGCCCCAATGCATCACGTATCTGGTGAATTACTGGCGAACGCCCGAACGTGCCGCAAGCCGGGGCTTGCGGGATGCATTCAACAGTTTTGCAAAAGCCTGCTTGTCCACCGGCCGGCTCATGAAGTAACCCTGCACTTCATGGCATTGATCGGAATCCAGAATCCCCAGCTGCTCCTCGGTTTCCACCCCTTCGGCGGTCACCGTCAGGCCCATGGCCTTGCCCAGCCCGATGATCGCCTGCACCACCGCGCGGTCGTTGCCGCCGCTGGCGATGGAGGCGATGAAGCGCTTGTCGATCTTCAGCCCGTCGAACGGATAGGCGCGCAAGTAGCCGAGGGACGAATAGCCGGTACCGAAATCGTCCATGTTCAGACGAACCCCGAGTTCCTTCAGGGCAATCATGGTGGTGAGGGCGCCGTCGGTGTCGTTGAGCATCACGTTTTCGGTGATTTCCAGCTCCAGGCGACTGGCGGGAAAACGCGTCTCGACCAGCACTTGGCGCACATCCTCGACCACGTCACTGAGGGCAAACTGCGCTGGCGATAGATTGACCGACAGCAGGATGTCGGCTGGCCAGGTCAACGCCGTTTCACAGGCCTCGCGCAACACCCAGCGGCCCAGCGGCACGATCAGGTCGGTCTGCTCTGCCAATGGAATGAAACGGTCCGGCCCCAGCAGGCCTTGGGTCGGATGCTGCCAGCGCACCAGGGCTTCCACCGAGACGATTTTCTTGCCATCGACCTTGTAGCGCGGCTGGAAATGCAGGACGAATTCGTCGTTTTTTACCGCCCGGCGCAAGTCATCTTCCAGTTGCAGGCGGGTCTGAATCTGCTCGCTCATGTGCGATTCGAAATAGCACCAGGTGTTCTTGCCCTCGGATTTGGCCTGGTACAGCGCGATATCCGCATACCGGATCAAGTCGCTTGGGACATGGCTGTGACGGCGGCTCAGGGCGATGCCGATGCTCGCGCCGATCTGCAGGTTGTGACCTTCGAACAGGATCGGCTGATGCAGGCTGCCGATCAGGCGGGTGCAGAATTTGTCGATCTCATGATGGCTGTCCATGCCGTGCAGCACCACCACGAATTCATCGCCGCCCAGCCGCGCGACGATGTCGTGGTCGCGGGTGCATTCGCGCATGCGTGCGGCGACCTGCTGCAGCACCGCGTCGCCTGCGGGATGACCGAGGGAGTCGTTGATCGGCTTGAAGTTGTCCAGGTCGATCACCAGCAACGAAAGCGGCACGGACTGCTCTTTCAGTGACAGGGCTTCATCGAGAAAGCGCGAGAGCTTGTTGCGGTTCGGCAGGCCCGTCAGCGCGTCGTGCATCGATAGGTGCTGGATCTGCGCGTGGGCGGCGACTTCGTCGGTGATGTCGCTGGCGGTACCGCGAAAGCCGACCAGCACGCCTTTGTGGCGGATGGGTCGCGCCGACAATCGGCAGTAACGCTGCTGGCCCGACTGATCGCGGTAGGTGCAACGCAGGTCGCTGGCGTGGCTGCCATCGGCGATCTTATGCAGCCACAGATGCAGTGGCATGGTGTCGCAATACAGCACCTGTTCGATGTTTTTTCCCAGACATTGCTCGACCGAGAACCCGGTGACTTCGCTGAAGCGCCCGGATACGTAAGTGATTGTCTGCTGGTTGTCGATTTCCCAGATCCAGTCGGAAGCGGCTTCGGCTACCGCGCGAAATCGCTCCTCGCTGGACTCCAGAGCATGGTTGGCAGCTTCCAGCGCCTGGTTCGAGGCTTGCAGTTGCGCGTAGCTCTTATCGACGTAGTCCGATGAGCGCAGCGCGTGGCGGAAGAAATAGAAGGTCAAAAACAACATCAGCGTCAGTGATCCGCCAAGCGCAGGAAGCAGTGACCACAACAGGTGCTCTCCAGGGCGCTGCATTTGCGCGACCAGGCTGAAGCCGGTGCTGTCGAGCGGCACTCGCGGCCGGTCTGCACTGATCTGGTCATCGGCGGCGAGATTGAGGTCGATCAATCCGTAGCTGTTGCCCAGTTTCTCCAGTTTAGCCGGGGTCAACTTGTCGACGAACAGCAGCACCGACGTGGACTTCGGGTCCTTGATCTGGTGTTCGTCATTGGGGATCACGGCAGCGGCGGTGACCAGTGCAGGCTGGCCCTCGAACAATGCATAGGTGCTGACCGGTTTGGTCAGATCCGCTGAGCTCTGGACCTGTTCAATCAGCGGTGGAACGGAGGCTTTCAGGTAGTCGGAAATATCGCCCTGGACCAGCTCACCGCGAATCATCGCGTACTTGGTTCGCGCCCGATCGATGAGAAACACGCCTTCATAGCCGTCGCTGGTGAACATGGTTTTGCCAACGTTCTGTTCGTTGTAGGCCCAATTCACATCGACTTCACCATTGAAATGCTCATAGGCCGGCGTCCAGTAGGAGTAGCTGGTCATGTAGTTCTGCGAATTGGCGATGCGGTTTTCCAAGGCTCGGGCGGAGTAGAAGCGGATATCGGCCGCGTCCTCTTCGTCCAGATGACTGGCGATGCTCAACAACACGGCACCGACGGCAAACACACCCGCGATGAACAGCGCACCGATGGCATACGCCAAACGCCGGGTGACCGGGCTTTGCCGCGTGGGGAGGGGGGATGCAGCGGAAGAAACGTCCATTTACGCGTCCTTGGATCCAGTGGCACTGCATCTAGAGGGGCGTTTTAACCGGATCGTTCAGACTTTCAGATGGATACGCCGTACGTCTCTTTGTGGGAGCGAGCCTGCTCGCGATGGTCGCCAACGATAACGCTGGACGCCTGATGCCCCGCGGTGCCCGGGCCTCCATCGCGAGCAAGCTCGCTCCTACAGCCGGGTAAAAAAGGGGGCGGCTCTATTTTCGGTGCAGGTGAGTCACGTGAAAATTAAGCCTCCCCCCGCATTTCTCATTCCGTACTGAGGGGGACGTTAACGTTGGCTTTGATGACCGGCACGCCCGAAGTCAAATACGGCTTAATTAATTCTGCTACGTGCTCTTTTTGCTTACGCTTGCAAAAAACATTGAGGCTCCAGTTGGTTTTAAAATCATCACCTTCCTGAGTGACGCTGTATTTCAGGTCGACTACTTCTCTATTGGTTGCGATGGCGAGCTGCGTGATTTCTTCCCATTTATATGCGTAGTGATGGTATTGAGTATGCATCTCCTGATAGCTCTTTGAGTGGACCATAGACAGGTACATCAGTCCCATGCCGCCAGGGCCTACCAGTGCGCCGATCAGGAATGCCGGGTCGATGCTTGCCATGCAGATGAAAATAATTGCCGTTATGCCGGTAAGCCATTTCAAAAATGGCAATACCCACTTGGGAAAGTCTTTCCACTCGCAATGTTCTACTCCTGATCGCGTGAGGCGGTAGGCGAAGTTCATTCGCTGATGAGTCATGCTTGAAATGACGGACATTATGAAAATATAGAATCCCAAGCTCACTGATATTCTATTTAGGTAACTTTCGTTAATGCCAGTAACTCGGTCTGCGGCATATGTAACTAATGCCGTTAGCAGCGCCATAAAGATAAACATGCAATTGGCCACAAATGTATTGTAATTGCGCGCTCGGATAGTCCATCCCAACAACTCCGGCTCATCAGAGAATTTCCAGTGGAGTTGCGGAGGTAAATCAAGTGCTTTGTTGAATTTAAACATGTCAGGGCTCGTCCATTAGCTCAGTTAGGGATGGTCAGTTTCAGAAGCTGGGTTTTCTGTTCTTTCAGCACGATGTCTTTTTCCTTTAGTTCGCCGCTGAAAGCATCGTTGACCCGATCCGCTTCGCTCGTGCTCAGTTCAAGTGCCATTCGAAATATGTATCCACGACCATCAGCACGCTGAAGCACACCGGGCGGGTACTTGATCTCCAATTCAAGGACCGGGCTGGCTTTGGAAAACTCGATCCATACTTGCCAAAGACGATGCTGTTGTGCGCCGGTGTAGATGAAGTCAGCCGGGTTGTCTTTGGTACCGGGACCGTCTGGTAACTGGCCGAGCAGATTCGGATCTATCCAGTAACCATTGAGGAACCTGTCGTAGAACTTGTCCTTGGTGCTTTGCAGTTCGTCGGGATAAAACAGATGTGTCTGGATCATCGCTGGTTGCAGGTTCACATTCTTGCCTGCCAATCCGTTCGGCACCTGGATCTGTAGCCAGAAACCGAGATGTCTCCTGTGCATACTGCGCCCGCCGTAAGACAAGGCACGGCCTACGACGCTGGGGCGTTGCAGGGTTTCCAGCAGCGCTTGCATTTGCTTGAAATGGCCTTCATCACCCTGCCATTCAGGAATTGATCCGCGCCCCCAATTGCAACGGTACAGCCACAGGCGCAGTCCCTCGCGTTTGTAGCGGTTGGCGGCCATGCTGATCATCAAATAGGCGATGCCCAAGATAGCCAGTGTGATGATCACCGGGTTGGACATCACCCAGGCAAAACCAAACCAATAGCCAAGGCCCGTGCCGATCATCTGCGCAGTAGCGACAAGTGACATTCCAATCGCGATATACATCTTCCCGCTGATCAAACCTCTCTCTATCTTACTGGTCGCGCCATCAGCCTCTTGGGACAACTGCCAAGCTTCAAGCCCGCTCGCAACAGCCCCCAATGTCGCCCAAGTCACCGTGCGCCAGATCAGGCCTTTCGAGAAGGCCGCCATCTCGCTGGCCACCGCTGCTTTGGCACTCCCTGCGGAAGCGGCTTTGGCCTCGTTTATCCAAGCGGAGTATCCCGCCTGCGCAACCTTCGATGATTTAGTACCGAGTGATGCAGACATTCCCCCCGCACGATTCCAAGCCGGCCCCACCCACAACGCCGCGATCGCATTCCCCGCATACGCCGCACTCGCACTCACATTGCGCCATTCATCCGCCGAGAATCTGCCATCGTTCTTCGCCTGTTTGGCCGTGTGATGCAGGTTCCATACGTTCAGGCCCACCAGCAGGGCCGGCAAGGCATTGCCCAGGTTCTGGTTCATCCAGGCTTTAGTGCTGCGCTGGTGTTCCTGAGTGCCGAATGTTTTCAGCTGCTCGATCACTTCCGATTTCCCCAGATCGGAGAGCCAGCGGTTGATTTGTGGCAGGTCGACAGGCAGGCGCGTGGGGCCTGAGGTTTGAGCAGAGATCTGGTTGGGGCGTTGCAAGAAGAGGTGTTTCAGGCGCTCTTCTTGGGCTCGCAGAAAGTGACGCGCGGCGCGTTGATCGTGAGGCGCCGCGCGATGGCGTAAGGCGTTGTTGGAGGACGCTATCTTGTTCTGCACGGTGGCGATTTCCAGCAGCCAGGCCTGGTACTCGCGCTGGTAGTTCGGGTTGTAGACCAGCTGTGTGTCCATGGAGATTTCGGTGGAGATCAGCACTTGGGGTACGGCCAGGGTCAGCGCCAGTTGCTGTTTCATGGCCGGCAGCAGCATGAGGCTCAAGCCGTGCCAGGCGTCTCTGGCCTTGTGGTTGGCGACGTCGAGGAGAGTGTTCATTGCCTGTTTGGCGGTGCTGCTCATGGCCTGGTAGAGCTGGCTGTCGCGCACGGATTCCAGGTCCAGCACCGCCTTGATTTCATTGAAGCGGGTGCCGATGCTCGTGGCGTCGCCCGGGGATCTCGGGTTCAACGTCGGGGGAGTGGCCGTCGCCTTCGCGGCCCTGGTCGTCGAGTTTGCCGGTGGTGCTGAAGTTGTGGGTGACCTGTTTGATCAGTGAGGCGAGTTCCGGGTTGAAGTTGTACAGCGCGGTGCCGAACAGTTTGCTGGGCTGCGCGGCTTGCGCGAGTAGCCATTGCTGTCCGCGTTCGACGTTGCCCAAGGCGGTGTAGAGGGCATGGGCGGTTTCCAGCAGCTGGCTGGCCTGATCTTCGTGGCCGCTGTCGTGATAGACGGATTCGGCGCCTGGGTTCAGTTGGTCGAGCCAGTCGATCAGGTCGTCGGCACTGCGCTGGATATGCGCCTGTAGCAAGGTCGCTTCGACGGTGGTTTGGCTCAGGTAGGTTTGGACTTTGTCGAAGTGCACGTCTTCGCGCCAGTAGCGTTTGGCTTCCCATTCTTCCAAGGCGGTTCGCCATTGGCGTGGATCCGGCAGATGTCCCCAGCGAGCCTTGAACGAACGTTCACCGGCCGCGACTGTGGCGCCGGCGCCCATCATCACCATCGCGTTATCCTCGGGTGGCACCAGTTCCTTGGCGCGTTCGACTTCATCATGGGTGCTCAGCAGTTGATACAGGTCATCGGTATAAGCCTGACGCTGGGCCGGATCCTGGATCGAGGAAGGAATGAACGACTCGGCATCAAACCCGCACAGGTTCTGCACGGCCAGCGCGCTTTGCAGTGAATGCTCATGCAGGGCGTCGAACTGGCTCTGCTCCAAAAGCCGACCGACCAGATTCATGTTCAGGTCATCGATCACCGCCAGCGGATCGTCCAGGGCGACAAACAGCGCCGTGTCCTGCATCGGTACCCGGCCTCGTACCAGCGCTTCTTCGAAGGCCGGCTTGAACACCGCGTCCGGGTCGGTGGATTCGGTGGGCAATGAGGTGCTGGTGAAGCTCGGCGCCTGTCCGCCATAGGCGTAAATATCCGCGACGCATTTGCCTAGTTCGGTGATCGCTTCACCGTGAGTGGCTTTTCCGGTGAGGCAGTACGCTGGCAGGTCAACGCTGCGCATCCAGCGAGATTGCTCGGCGGCGTTGCTGCGCATCAGTTCGCACATCCGCCAGGTCCATTGCACGGGCGAGTAGGCGATACGCAGTTGGGTTCGACGGGAATAGAGCAGGTATTGGCGTGCCTGGCCGGGGTTATGGCGGGTGTCCTGATTGAGTTCGCGCTCGGTCCATTCGTGGCGAATGAGCATCTCGCGTTCCACCTGATACTCATGGAAGGTGTCGTCTGCGCTGCTCCACACGTACAGCCAGCCGTCCCGCAGCTGGCGCAGGGTATAGCTGCGGGTCTTCAACGGCGGCAAGGCGGGGTCTGACCATTTTTTCGGAAGCGGATTCGGGCCCTGGTTGCTGCCTTTTTGCGGTGACTCGTCCACGGCATAACGAACCGGGAAAACCGCGACTTCCTTTTGCATCAATCCGCATTGGCCGTAGCCCATCGGTATGTTCTGGAATTCCTGATTGCGCCGGGCCTGATCCAGCTGGGCTTCTGTTGCGTAGCTCATCACATTTCCTTGTGGTTTTCGGTGTTCAGCAGGGCAAAAACCGCCATGCAGGGGATGAACACCTAGTCAAGGAACGTGCCAGAGATAATGAAGGTCAATGAATCCGGGAGGATGAGACGATTACTTGGAGATTATGGTCGCCGAAAAGGCGAAAAAACCCCGAAAAGTGCGCA
>NZ_JAIQWX010000147.1 GCF_020164475.1 Pseudomonas sp. REP124
CGATCGGGTCGACTCAATCAGTCGAGGGTAGAACCGCTTACCGGAACACCACGCTCAGGGAAGAACAGACGCTGCAACTCGGTACCCGGGCTCTCGGCGCGCATGAACGCTTCACCCACCAGGAACGCATAAACGTCGCTGATTTCCATCAGCTCGACATCCGCCCGATTGAGAATGCCGCTTTCGGTGATGACCAGGCGATCACGGGGAACGCGCGGCAATAGGTCGAGCGTGGTTTCCAGGCTGACATCGAAGGTGTGCAGGTTGCGGTTGTTGATACCGACCAATGGCGTGTCGAGGGTTTTCAGGGCCCGCTCCAGCTCGTCGCCGTCGTGAACCTCCACCAGCACATCAAGACCGACATCTTTGGCCACGGATGCCAGCTCGGCCATTTTCACGTCATCCAGGGCGGACACGATCAACAGCACGCAGTCGGCGCCCAATGCACGGGCTTCGACGATCTGGTACGGATCGATCATGAAATCCTTGCGGATCACCGGCAGCTTGCACGCCGCGCGGGCCTGCTGCAGGTAGGCGTCGGCGCCCTGGAAGTAATCGATATCGGTCAGCACCGACAGGCAGGTCGCGCCGCCTTTCTCGTAGCTTTTGGCGATATCGGCAGGAACGAAGTTCTCGCGGATCACGCCTTTGCTTGGCGACGCTTTCTTGATCTCGGCAATGACTGCCGGTTGTTTCAGCTTGGCCTGATCCAGCAACGCCTTGGCAAAACCACGGGGTGCATCGGCCGCCTTGGCCAGATTCTCAAGCTCGGCGAGGCTGACGCGAGCGCTGCGCTCGGCCACTTCCTCAACCTTGCGCGCCAGAATCTTTTCCAGAACCGTCGGTACACTCATCCCTCATTCTCCACTTTGAATACCGCGGTAAATGCGCCCAGCTCCTCGAGTTTCTCCCGAGCCAGGCCTGTATGCAGCGCATCGTGCGCCAGGGCAACGCCCTCTTTGAGACTGCTGGCGTGATCGGCGGCGTACAACGCGGCGCCCGCATTGAGCATGATCATTTCGGCAGCCTTCTGACCGTTTTCAGTTTTGCGCTTGCCCAGTGCATCGCGAATCAACTCAAGGGAAGCTTCCGGGCTTTCGACAGCCAGACCATGCAGGCTCTGGCTTTTCATGCCCAGGTCTTCAGGTTCGACCCAGTATTCGGTGATCTGATCATTCTTCAATTCAGCGACGAAGGTCGGTGCAGCCAGACTGAATTCGTCCAGGCCATCCTTGGAATGCACCACCAGCACATGCTTGCTGCCCAGACGCTGCAACACTTCTGCCAGCGGCCGGCACAAGGCCTGGGTGAACACGCCCACCACCTGATGTTTCACACCGGCCGGATTCGTAAGCGGGCCGAGCATGTTGAACAGGGTACGCAGCCCCAGCTCCTTGCGCGGAGCGGCGGCGTGCTTCATGGCGCTGTGGTGGGTCTGGGCGAACATGAAACCGATACCGACGTTATCGATGCAGCGCGCCACTTGTACCGGAGTCAGGTTCAGATAGATGCCGGCCGCTTCCAGCAGGTCGGCACTGCCGCTCTTGCCGGAAACCGCACGGTTACCGTGCTTGGCCACGGTGCAACCGGCCGCCGAAACCACGAAAGCAGAGGCGGTCGACACGTTGAAGATATTGGCACCGTCACCGCCGGTGCCCACCACATCGACCACACCGTGGAGAGTCTTGAGTTCGACTTTGTCCGCCAGCTCGCGCATCACCGACACGGCGCCGACGATTTCGTCGATGCTCTCGCTCTTCATGCGCATGGCCATCATGAACGCGCCAATCTGCGCGTCCGTGCACTGCCCGGTCATGATTTCGCGCATCACGGAGCGCATTTCTTCGGTGCTGAGGTCGAGGTGATCGACGATACGGCTCAAGGCTGTCTTGATATTCATGAAAGATCCTTAGCGCGTGCCGCCGGTTTGTTTGAGGAAGTTGGCGAAGAGTTCGTGGCCCTGTTCGGTCAGGATAGACTCAGGGTGGAACTGCACACCTTCGATGTTCAATGTCTTGTGGCGCAGGCCCATGATCTCGTCGACTGAACCGTCTTCGTGCTGGGTCCAGGCGGTCAGCTCCAGGCATTCGGGCAGAGTTTCGCGCTTGACGATCAGCGAGTGGTAGCGGGTAACCGTCAGCGGATGATTCAGGCCTTCGAATACGCCCTTGTCTTCGTGGAACACCGGGCTGGTCTTGCCGTGCATCACCTGGCGAGCACGGACCACATCGCCGCCAAAGGCCTGGCCGATGGACTGATGGCCCAGGCAGACGCCCAGAATCGGCAGTTTGCCGCCGAAATGCTTGATCACATCAATCGAGACGCCCGCTTCGGTTGGCGTGCACGGACCAGGGGAAACGACGATCCGCTCGGGGTTGAGAGCTTCGATTTCGGCGATGGTGAGCTCATCGTTGCGCACGACTTTGACCTCGGCACCGAGCTCGCCCAGGTATTGCACAACGTTGTAAGTAAAAGAGTCGTAGTTATCGATCATCAGCAACATGGCGTTAAGAACCTCTTGAATTCACTGACTACTAATACGGCTTTCGGGTGAGTGGCCCGCAGCGTCCAGCGCTTGATCGCTCAAGGCGGCCTGCATGCGGGCAACGCTCATCGGTCAGCCTTGTGGAGTTTGTTCAGCCAGAGCCACCGCACGGAACATCGCGCGGCGCTTGTTCAGGGTTTCTTCCCATTCCAGCGCCGGCACCGAGTCGGCGACGATGCCGCCGCCGGCCTGCACGTGCAGTTCGCCGTTCTTGATCACCGCCGTGCGAATCGCGATGGCGGTGTCCATGTTGCCGTTCCAGGCGAAGTAGCCGACGGCGCCGCCGTAGACACCACGCTTGACCGGTTCCAGTTCATCGATGATTTCCATGGCGCGGATTTTCGGTGCGCCGGACAAGGTGCCCGCCGGCAGAATCGCCCGCAGCGCGTCCATCGCCGTCAGGCCTTCCTTCAATTGGCCGGTGACGTTGGAAACGATGTGCATCACGTTGGAATAACGCTCGATGACCATCTTCTCGGTGAGCTTCACCGAACCGATTTCCGATACACGACCGGTGTCGTTGCGACCGAGGTCGATCAGCATCAGGTGCTCGGCGATTTCCTTGGCGTCCGACAGCAGGTCTTTCTCCAGCGCCAGATCAGCCTCTTCGTTGGCGCCACGCGGGCGGGTGCCGGCAATCGGGCGTACGGTAATCAGGTTGTCTTCTACCCGTACCAGCACTTCCGGCGAACTGCCGACGACGTGGAAATCGCCGAAGTTGAAGAAGTACATATACGGCGTAGGGTTGAAGCAGCGCAGCGCGCGGTACAGATCGATGGGCGCTGCCTTGAAGTCGATCGACATGCGCTGCGACGGCACGACCTGCATGCAATCGCCAGCCAGGATGTATTCCTTGATGGTGTCGACGGCTTTTTCGTAATCACCTTGGGTGAAACTTGAGCGGAACACCGGATCAGCCGCTTGCTGCTTGCTGAAATCCAGACCACGGCGCGGGGTGATCGGCTGGCGGAGTTTCTCCAGCAGTTCTTCCAGACGGGCACGGCCTTGTTCGAATGCGTCTTCCTGCGACGGGTCGGCCAGGACGATTGCGTGCATCTTGCCGGCCAGATTGTCGAATACGACGACCGCATCGGACACCATCAGCAGAATGTCCGGCACGCCCAGCGGATCCGGGTTCGGGCACTTGCCCAGGCGCTTTTCCACATAACGCACGCAGTCATAGCCGAAATACCCCACCAGACCGCCGTTGAAGCGCGGCAGGCCGGCGATGGTCGGCACGTTGTAGCGGGCCTTGAAGGTTTCGACGAAGGCCAGCGGGTCTTCCACGTCATGGCTTTCGGTCTCGACGCCATCGACGGTCACGCTGACGTGATGATCGTGAACACGCATCACGGTGCGGCACGGCAGGCCGATGATCGAGTAACGGCCCCACTTCTCGCCGCCCTGTACCGACTCGAGCAGATAGGAATTGGGTTCGTCGGCTAGTTTCAGGTAGATCGACAGCGGTGTGTCGAAGTCAGCCAGGGTTTCGCAGGCAAGCGGGATGCGGTTATAGCCGGCAGCGGCCAAACGCAGGAATTCTTCGCGGATCATGATATGCCTCGTGGCTTGAGGGTCTAACAGTCAGGTATGCAAACGCGCCGGATGACCGGCCAGGAAAAAGTCAGGCGCGCCAACGCCAACGGGCCAGGGCCTTGATAACTTTCATCCAGAGTTTGCGAGTGACCACCACGATGGCGTTTCCAGAAGGGGGTTGAACAACGTCGGCCAACGTTATCTCAGCGGCCGGGTCCAGGCAACCGGGAATTAGCTTGCGCAGATCGTCGATGACCAGCGCCGGCGACTCTTCGGCAATCGGGCGACCGTGGTTGTACCCGTAACTCAACGCCACACACTTGACCCCAGCCGCCTTCGCCGCCTGCACATCGCTGCGCGAATCGCCGACAAACAAGGATTGCGAGGCCGGGATGTTGGTCATTTTCATCACGAAAAACAGCGCGGCCGGGTCCGGTTTTTTCTGTGGCAGGGTGTCACCGCCGATGATCAGCCGGAAATACCGACCGATTTTCATTTGATCCAGCAGCGGAGCGACGAAGCGCTCCGGCTTGTTGGTGATCAGCGCCATCTCGACGCCCTGCTTGTGCAGCCATTTCAGGGTGTCGCGCACACCGGGGTAGACCACGGTCAGCTCATGGCTTTCGCCGTAGGCCTGCATGAAGATTTCCAGCGCGCGTTCGGCCTCAGCATCGTCCACCGCCGAATGGTCCAGAGCACCGGCCAGCGCCCGACGCACCAGCACCGGGGCGCCGTTGCCAACCCACTCGCGCACCGCTTCGATGCCGGCAGGTTGGCGACCGAGCTTGAGCAGCATGTTATCCACAGCCGCCGCGAGATCCGGGACTGAATCGATCAGCGTGCCATCCAGATCGAACATCACCAGCTTTGGCAGGCTTCCCGGGAACAGCTGCTCGAAACCGCTCATGGACGAGCCAGCGCCAGTTCGGAGCGCATCTTGTCGATGACTTCCTGGTAGTTCGGCGCATTGAAAATCGCCGAACCGGCGACGAAGGTGTCGGCGCCAGCCGCGGCGATTTCACGGATGTTGTTCACATTCACGCCGCCATCGATTTCCAGGCGGATGTCGCGACCGGAAGCGTCGATCAGCGCCCGTGCTTCACGCAGCTTGTCGAGGGTGCCGGGAATGAACTTCTGCCCGCCGAAGCCCGGGTTGACACTCATCAGCAGGATCATGTCGACCTTGTCCATCACGTACTTGAGCACGTCCAGCGGGGTCGCCGGGTTGAACACCAGGCCCGACTTGCAGCCGCCTTCGCGGATCAGTTGCAGGGAACGGTCGACGTGCTGAGTGGCTTCCGGGTGGAAGGTGATGTAGGTCGCACCGGCTTCGATGAAGTCGCCGACGATGCGGTCTACCGGGCTGACCATCAGGTGCGCGTCGATCGGCGCGGTCACGCCGTACTTGCGCAGCGCCGCGCAGACCATCGGGCCGATGGTCAGATTGGGCACGTAATGGTTGTCCATGACATCGAAGTGCACGAAGTCGGCGCCGGCGGCCAGGACATTGTCCACTTCCTCACCCAGGCGGGCGAAGTCGGCGGAGAGAATCGACGGAGCAATTACGAAGGGCTGCATGACGCACCTTTTCTGAGCCAAATCACGATGGCGCGCATTGTATACCTCCTGCTTTGGCGCGCGCACCGTAACCGCGATGATCAGTAGGCCACTCGGTAATTTTTCTCGATATCGACAGGTACGTTCATTGCTCGCGATGAACGCTGGGAAACCGTGGGGTATCAGGTTTCCCGCGTTATCGTTGACGACCATCGCGAGCAAGCTCGCTCCTACAGTGGAGGGGTTGCGTCAGACTTGGGCAGTGCGCATTTTCTCGCTGCGTCCACGCAGCCATTCCAGGGTCAGCAGCAGGATCACCGAGAAGGCGATCAGCAGCGTCGCGGCGGCGGCGATGGTCGGGCTGAGGTTTTCGCGGATGCCGCTGAACATTTGCCGTGGCAGGGTCGCTTGCTCGGGGCCGGCGAGGAACAGGGTCACTACCACTTCGTCGAAAGACGTGGCGAAGGCGAACAACGCACCGGAGATCACGCCCGGAGCAATCAGCGGCAAGGTCACCCGGCGGAACGTCACCAGCGGCGAAGCGCCGAGGCTTGCAGCCGCCCGCACCAGGTTGTGGTTGAACCCCTGCAAGGTCGCCGACACGGTAATGATGACGAACGGCACACCCAATACCGCGTGCACGATAATCAGCGAGAAGAAGCTGTTGCCCAGGCCCAGGGGCGCAAAGAACAGATAGCTGGCCACGCCGATGATCACCACCGGTACCACCATCGGCGAAATCACCAGCGCCATCACCAAAGACTTGCCCGGGAAATCGCCGCGGGTCAGGCCAATCGCTGCCAACGTACCGAAGATCATCGCCAGCACTGTGGCCGCCGGAGCGACGATGATGCTGTTCTTCAGCGCCCGCATCCACTCCGCCGAGGCGAAGAAATCGTGATACCACTGCAGCGAGAAGCCCTGCAGCGGGTAGACCAGGAAGCTGCCGGAGTTGAACGACAGCGGAATGATCACCAGCACAGGCAGAATCAGGAACAACAGAATCAGGCCGCAGAGAATCCGCAAGCTGTAGAACCACACCCGCTCGATGGGCGACATATAAGGACTCAGCATTTCATTTCTCCCCTTAGCTCAAGCGCAGGCGGCTTGCGCCTACCAGCCAGCTGTAAATCAGGTAAAGCACCACGGTCGCCAGAAGCAGCAGGCCGCCGAGCGCGGTCGCCATGCCCCAGTTGATGCTGGTGTTGGTATAGAAGGCGACGAAGTAGCTGACCATCTGATCGTTCGGGCTGCCCAGCAACGCCGGGGTGATGTAGTAGCCGATGGCGAGGATGAACACCAACAGGCAACCGGCGCCGACACCGGCATAGGTCTGCGGGAAGTACACCCGCCAGAAGCTGGCGAACGGGTGGCAGCCCAGGGAAATCGCCGCACGCATGTAGGTCGGTGAGATGCCCTTCATCACGCTGTAGATCGGCAGGATCATGAACGGCAGCAGGATGTGCACCATGGAGATGTAAACGCCGATGCGGTTGAACACCAGTTCCACCGGTTTATCGATGATGCCCAGGGCCATCAGGCCGCTGTTGATCAGGCCACCGGATTGCAGCAGGACGATCCACGCCGCGACCCGCACCAGGATCGAGGTCCAGAACGGCAACAGCACCAGAATCATCAGCAGGTTGCTTTGCCGCGACGGCAGGTTCGCCAGCAGGTAAGCCAATGGGTAGGCCAGCACCAGGCAGATCACGGTAATGACCAGGCCCATCCAGAAGGTCCGGGCGAAAATGTCCAGGTAGATCGCCTGATCCGGGGTGGCTGGGGCCAGTTCGCCCAGGTCATCGATACGATGATCGACCGCCGCCAGCAGGTAGTAAGGGGTGATGCTGCTGGTGTTGCGGCGTACCGCTTGCCAGTAGGCCGGATCGCCCCAGCGCTCATCGAGACCTTCCAGTGCTTCCTTATAGGAGGTCGGTTCCGTGGCCAGCGGCAAGGCGCGGGCGGTTTTAGTCAGCAGGCTGCGGTAGCCGGCCAGTTCCATGTTCAGGCGTTTGGATAAATCGCCCAGGGTCTGATTCTTGCGGGCTTCGGCGAGGTCTTCGGCGGCCGCCTTGTAAACCGGTTCCGCGGGCAGGCCACGGCCGTCCCAACTGGCGATGGCCGACACGGTGCGCGGCATGCCGCCGACCACTTCCGGGTTGCCAACACTTTTGTAGAGCAGCGCCACGATCGGCACCAGAAACACCAGCAGCAGAAACAGCACCAGCGGCGCGATCAACGCCTGGGCCTTCCAGCGGTTGACCCGCTCGGCGTGCTTGAGCCGCTGTTTCAAGGTGGGGTCAGTGCCCGCGTTCACGGGAACGGCGATAGCCATGGCGTACTCCGGAAATCTTTGATCAATCGAAAAGGTGGGAGCGGACCTGTGGCGAGGGGGCTTGCCCCCGTTCGGCTGCGAAGCAGTCGTAAAACCAGTGCACTCGGTGTATCTGATACATCGCGATTGCAGGTTTTGGGGCCGCTACGCGACCCAACGGGGGCAAGCCCCCTCGCCACATGGTCAGCCCCACAAGAGGGCTTAGCCTCTGTTTACTTCGCAGCCCAGGCGTTGAAGCGCTGTTCCAGTTGCTCGCCGTTATCAGCCCAGAAGCTGACGTCGATCTGCACCTGGTTGGCGATGTTTTCCGGGGTGGTCGGCATGTCTTTCAGGACATCCTTGGCCAGCAGCGGCACAGCCTGGGTGTTGGCCGGACCGTAGGCGATGTTTTCCGAGTAGGTCTTCTGCTGCTGTGGCTGCACCGAGAAGGCGATGAATTTCTTCGCAGCCTCGGCACGCGCCTTGTCCAGGCCCTTCGGAATGGCCCATGCGTCGAAGTCGTAGATGCCGCCGTTCCACACCACTTTCAGGTTGCTTTCTTTCTGCACGGCAGCGATACGACCGTTGTAGGCCGAACTCATGACCACGTCACCGGAGGCCAGGTATTGCGGCGGCTGTGCGCCGGCTTCCCACCACTGGATGCTTGGTTTGAGTTCATCGAGCTTCTTGAACGCGCGGTCCTGACCATCCTTGCTGGCCAGCACTTTGTAGACGTCTTTCGGCGCAACGCCGTCGGCCATCAGCGCGAATTCCATGGTGTACTTGGCGCCTTTACGCAGGCCACGCTTGCCCGGGAATTGCTTGGTGTCCCAGAAATCCGCCCAGCTGGTCGGTGCGGTTTTCAGCTTGTCGGCGTTGTAGGCCAGCACGGTCGACCACACGAAGAAGCCCACGCCGCATGGCTGGATGGCGCCTTTGACGTAATCTTCGGTTTTGCCGAACAGCGCAGGATCCAGTTGCTCGAACATGTCTTCGTCGCAACCACGGGACAGTTCTGGCGATTCAACTTCCACCAGGTCCCAGGACACGCTCTTGGTATCGACCATGGCTTTGACCTTGGCCATTTCGCCGTTGTATTCGCCCGCGACGATCTTGCCGTTGCCAGCCGCTTCCCACGGTGCGTAGAAGGCCTTGACCTGTGCGGCCTTGTTCGCCCCGCCAAAGGACACCACGGTCAGGTCCGGGCCTGCGGCCATTGCGCTCGCAGCCCCCATCATGCCCAGTGCCAAAGCGGTGAATTTCAGGGATCTCAACATTTATTGTTCTCTCCACGTGCAGGGTTGGTGTTGTTGCAGCGGGGCGATCAGTTCGCCTCTAGAATCGGGTCGAGCGCACGAACGTGTTCGACCTGCCAGCCAAGCGGAACCACGTCGCCGACCGCAAGCGCAGGATCGAGCTCGGCAATCGGTTGTTTCACGAAGAAGTCGGTCTTGCCACAGACTTCCAGGCGAACCCGGACGTGGTCGCCCAGATAGATGAATTCCGCCACCCGTCCCGAGAAGCGGTTGATGCACGACTCGCTCGAGCCATTGAGGCTCACGCGCTCCGGGCGAATGGATAAAGTCACCGGCTCGCCGGTCTTGCCGACGTTCACCGCCAGGGCTTCAACTTTTTCACCACGCCCCAGCTCCACGACGCAGCGGTCGCCGGTCTGGCTGTGCAGACGGCCGTTAAGACGGTTGTTTTCGCCAATGAAGTTGGCGACGAAGGTGTTTTTCGGCTCTTCATACAGCGTGCGTGGAGGCGCGATCTGCTGAATCTCGCCCTGATGGAACACCGCCACCCGGTCGGACATGGTCAGGGCTTCGCCCTGGTCGTGGGTCACGTAGACCACGGTCACGCCCAGGCGCTGGTGCAGGTGTTTGATTTCCATCTGCATGTGTTCACGCAGTTGCTTGTCGAGAGCGCCGAGAGGTTCGTCCATCAGCACCAGCTGCGGCTCGAACACCAGCGCGCGGGCCAGTGCCACACGCTGTTGCTGGCCGCCGGACAGTTGCCCCGGATAGCGCTGGGCGAAGCTGTTGAGCTGCACCATGTTCAACACGTGCTTGACCTTGTCCCCGACCTCGCTCTTGCTCAGGCCGCGTACGGTCAGGGGAAATGCCAGGTTCTCGGCGACGGTCATGTGCGGGAACAGCGCGTAGTTCTGGAACACCATGCCGATGTCACGCTTGTGCGGCGGCACGTTGTTGATCGAACGTCCGCCCAGCAGGATTTCACCCGCGGTCGGTGTTTCGAAACCGGCGAGCATCATAAGGCTGGTGGTCTTGCCCGAGCCGGACGGCCCGAGCAGGGTGAGGAATTCGCCTTTGCGAATGTCCAGGTTGAGGTCTTTGACGATAAGGTTCTCGCCGTCGTAGCTCTTCTGCACTCCACGAAAGCTGACCAGAACATCATTGGCCCCTGCACTTGAATCGACCTGGCTCATACCCACACCTTTGTTGTGATGACTGCTGTGGACTAAGCCTAGTGGACGCTGCAGACCACGCAAATCGGGCCGCAGGAGAGAATCGCCTCAGCACGATGGAAGGTTGGGGGTAGGGATTGCCCTACAAGGATGGCGCGTTTGGATAAAAGCAGTGGGCAACTACGAGCTGCAAGCGGCAAGTAAAGGCAAAAGCAGCATTGAGGCGTGTCGTAAATGGATAAGCCACTGTGATGATCGTCAGAGGAGTTTGTGTTCCATGGCGTATTTGACCAGCTCGGCCAGGGAGCTGATGTTGAGCTTCTGCATCAGTCGCGCCTTGTGGGTGCTGATGGTCTTGCTGCTCAACGCCAGTTGCTGGGCGATGTCGTTGACGTTGGCGCCCTGGGCCAGGCGCTCGAACACGGAAAATTCGCGCTCGGAGAGCAATGAATGCAACGGTCGCGAATCGGTCAGCCCCACTTCGAAAACCATCCGATCGGCCAGGTCAGGATCGATATAACGACCACCCGCCGCGACCCGGCGGATGGCCGTCAGCAGCAGGGACGGATCGCTGTCCTTGGTCGCGTAGCCGGCGGCGCCGACCTTCAACGCCCGAGCCGCCATCTGCGCTTCGTCGTGCATCGACAACACCAGGATCACCGGTGGATTGTTCAGCGCACGAATCCGCGGGATCGCCTCCAGGCCATTCACTCCCGGCATCGAGATATCGAGCAACACCACCTCGCAAGGCACATGCCGCAGGGTCTCCAGCAGCTGCTCGCCATTGCTCGCCTCCCCCACCACCAGCAAGTCCTTGGCCAGGCCGATCAGTTGCTTGATGCCTTCGCGGACGATGGTGTGGTCTTCGGCTACCAGTACACGGATCACGTTCTTCTCCAGATTCAGGATCTATCGCGAGCAGACTCGCTCTCCCAGATGTTTCGGAAACTTACTCACCCCTGTGGGAGCGGGCTTGCCCGCGAAGGCGTCGGAACAGTCGACATCAATTATTCAGGCCACATCCAACGGCACCCGCACAATCAGGGTCGTCCCCTCCCCCGGCTCACTCTCCAGCAACAACTGCCCACCCAGGATCAGCACCCGCTCGCGCATCCCCACCAGCCCAAAGGAGGTCGGCCGCTCAGCCTCTGCGACAAATCCTACGCCATCATCGCTGACGGCCAGACACAGTTCGTCGCCCTCAATGGACAGTGTCAGTTCGACAGTATGCGCCTGAGCGTGACGCATGACATTGGTCAGCGCCTCCTGAAGGATGCGAAACAGGCCGACGGCTTTGGCATCACTGAGCAGCGGCAAACTCTCTGGCACCTGCACCAGACACGGAATCTGCGTACGCGCCTCGAAGCGCCGGGCCTGCCACTCGATGGCCGAAGCGATGCCCGCATCGAGAATCGGCGGACGCAACGCCGTCGCCACATCGCGCACCAGCTGGAACAACTGGGCAATCAGGCGCTTCATGCTGTTCAAGCGCTCGTTGAGACCAGGATCGAGCTGCGCGTAGGCCAGTTCGCACATGGAGGTTTCCAGCTTCAACACGGTCAACATCTGCCCCAGTTCGTCGTGAACCTCTCGGGCAATGCGCGCCTTTTCCTCCTCGCGCACGCTCTCCAGATGCGCGGAGAGTTCCCGCAATTGTTCCCGGGAGCTGGCCAGCTCCAGCTCGATGCGCTTGCTTTCGCTGATGTCCCAGACGATGCCGTCCCAGACGTAGGCACCGTCCTCCAGCTGTCGGGTAATCGCCTTGATTTCCGCCCAGCGCTGCTCGCCCTGACGCGTAAGAATCCGACCTTGCCACGACCAGTCGCTATCGGTGTCCAGCGCATGGTCCTGGGTCTGGTGATAGCTGGCCTTGTCGTCCGGGTGCACGAGACTGCGCAGACCTTTGTCGCGATGAGCCAGGGTGGCCGGCGAGTAACCCACCAGGGTTTCGCTGCCTTCGCTGATATAGGCAAAGTCGATCTGCCCTGACACCGGCGCCCGTTCCAGGCGAAAAACCAGCCCTGGCACGTTGGCCGCGATCCCTTGCAGCCGCGCTTCACTTTCCCGCAGCGCAGCCAGGGCGCGGCGGCGTTCGGTGACGTCGGTGAGGTAGACCACCAGGTACTCGCCATCGCGAAAACGCAGGAAACTCAGTGACACATCCGCCGGCAAAATGCTGCCATCGGCGCGCAGGCAGTTGGTTTCGAAGCTTTGCGGCGACTCGTCACTGGCCCGGGCACGCTTCCACAGGTTCAGCCAGCGGTCCATGTGCAGGCCGGGCTCGAAGTCGATCAGTGGCCGGTCGATGGTTCCGCCCGGCGAATAACCCAGCATGGTTTCGGCGGCACGGTTGGCGTAGCGCACGTGGCTGTCCCAGTTGACCCAGAGGATGCCGACGGTGCTCTGGTCGATGGAAAACTGGGTGAGTCGCAGCGCCTCCTCGCTGGCGGCGCGCAGGGCAATGTCTTCCTGCGCCGCAGCCAGTCGATGCTCCAGGCTGCGTTGCTGACGGCGCTGCCAATACACGATGGCCATGCTGCTCAGTGCCAGCACGAGGAACAGAAGGCTGAGGTTTTGCCAGAAGCCCGGCGACTCGGTCAGCCGTGGATACTTGGGTTGCAGCCATTGATCGTGGAGCTTTTCCAGATCCTTTGCCGGGATGGCCCGCAGCGCGGTTTCGACGATCCCCGCCAGCTCCGGCTCATCGCGCCGGGTGGCCACCCGCAGCAGTTGCGGCAGGCCGATATCTCCCACAACCACTAAACCTGCGAACTCCGGCTCGCTGGAAAGACGGCCCATTTGCGCCTCATCCACCACGGCATAACCGGCTTGCTGGCTCAACAACAATTGCAGCGCCTGACGCTCGATCGGAACGCCTTGCAGGTTCAGGTGTGGATAGTTGCTGCGCAGGTAGTCGGCGGTGGCGCTGGGCATGCGCACGGCGACGCGGGTCTGGCTGTCGAGTTTTTCCAACTCGACCGCGCCGGTGCTTTTTTGGTCGCTGACCACCAGTTGCGGCACACGCATGTACGGATCGGAGAACTGCCACAGCCGCAGGCCTCCGGGAGTCTGGGTCAAGCCTGGAGCGATATCGATTTCACCGGCGCGCGCTGCGGCTTCCAGCTGTTCGAGGTCAGGAAAATTGCGCCAGCTCAACTCGACCTTGAGCGACCGGGCCAGCCATTTCATCAGCTCGACGTTGACCCCGGACAGGCGCTGCAAGCGGCGATCGTATTGCGCATAAGGCGCCTGCAGCACCAGCCCGACGCGCAGCTCGCTCTGCTGCGCCAGCCATTGCTGTTGTTTGGGCGACAGCGCCGCGACGTGCACCGGGGGCACCGTCGTTGCCCAGCCCATCAAGGGAAACCACAACCAGCCGATAACCCACAGGCAGCGAAAACGCATCATCGAACTCTCACACCCTGACAAATACTGACCAACCCATTAGGCTGCCGGAATCACTTCTGGCCTGGAATATCCGATGCCCCCTGTCTACCGCCTGGCACTGCCAGCATTGTGCCTGTCGCTGATCCTGCCATGGGCTTTTTCCGTCGAGGCTGCCGATCCGGCACCCGCTACCAAGCCTGACGCTACCGCGGAAAAACCCGCCGAAGAAAAACCGGTAGAGCGTCAGCCTCTGCCCGAGCGCAGTCAGGAAGAAGCCGCGGCGCTGGAGCGAAAAATCCCTGCACAGGAACAGCAACAACTGCAAGCGGGCAGCGACACCTTCCTGGCTCTGTGGAAACCGGCCAACACGCCAGAACCCAAGGGCGCGGTGATTATCATCCCGGGCGCCGGCGAAACCGCTGACTGGCCTCAGGCAATCGGTCCGTTACGGCGCAATTTACCGAACGCACAATGGAGCAGCCTGAGTATCACCTTGCCGGACCTGCAAAGCGATGCCATTGCGCCACGAGTTGCCGAAGCGCCGCCAGCGCCCAAGGTTCCAGACACCGCCAGCAAGGACTCCACGACCGCCGCGCCCATCGAGCAGGCAGCGGGTGGTGAAGCCGGGGAAGCCGAGGTCGCTGACAAGCCGGTTGCCGAAACCAGCGAAGAACAATCCAATGCGGATGCCGAACGGATCTTCACCCGTATCGACGCGGCCATCGCCTATGCCGAACAGCAAAGCGCTCGCAGCATCGTCGTGCTGGGGCATGGCACTGGCGCCTACTGGGCCGCGCGCTATCTGAGCGAGAAGCAGCCTTCGCAAATCGAGCGGTTCGTCATGATCGCCGCGCAGACGCCTGTCCAGGCCAAGCCGGAACTGGACGAGCTTGCGCCAAACCTGAAGCTGCCCACCGCAGACATTTTCTATATGGATAAACCGCTGGACCGCAATGCGGCGCTGGCCCGCCTGCAGGCAAGCAAACGCTTGAAGGACTCGACCTTCAGCCAGGTGTCGCTCAAGGCTTTGCCGGGGGATAGCAAGGCGCAGCAGGAGCAACTGGTGCGCCGGGTGCGGGGTTGGTTGAATCCGCAAAATGCGGCGGATTGATAGATCGGGTTGAACCCATCGCGAGCAGGCTCGCTCCC
>NZ_JAIQWX010000148.1 GCF_020164475.1 Pseudomonas sp. REP124
AGCAAGCCCGCTCCCACATTGGATCTATGGTGAGCTCGGCATTTGTGTCGTCCCCGGTTCCCGTGAAGCGACGATGCAGGCAAGATGAAGCTCTGCAAGTCAGAACACAGGATGCTGATCGTGACCGAAGCTTTTATTGTCGTTCAAACCGCCGAGCAAGCCGTGGACCAGCTTGCGTATCTACATAATCGTGCAACCACCGCACTGAGCGGGGCGCTCAAGCGTTATCTCAAGGATCGCGTCGAGCCGGACGCCGAGCAGCGGGCGATGTTTCGTTATCCCGAGCTGCGCCTGACCTACCACTGCCAGGGCGAAGTCCCGCAGACCACCCGCGCGTATGCCAAGGTCCAGTTGCCGGGCACTTACAGCGTGACCGTCACCCATCCATCGGCTTTCCGTAAGTACCTGCTGGAACAGCTGGTGCCCTTGATGCACGACTTCACCGTGACCGTGGAAGTGGGCATCAGCCAGCAGAACATTCCTTATCCGTACGTGGTCGAGCAGGGCGATGAGCTGGCCGGCTCTGGCGTGACCGCCGCCGTGCTGGCGCGGGTGTTCCCGAGTACCGACCTGTCGGCGGCCACCGATGGCATTGCCGATGGTCTGTACGATTGGGAAAACACCGATCCGCTGCCACTGGCGCTGTTCGACGCAGCGCGTGTGGACTTTTCCCTGCGCCGGCTGGTGCACTACACCGGCAGCGACTGGCGCCATGTGCAGCCGTGGATTCTGCTGACCAACTACCACCGCTATGTCGATCAGTTCATCGTCCACGGCCTGGAACAGCTGCGCAGCGACCCGCGTTTCGTGCGCATGGTGTTGCCGGGCAACGTGATCATCGAAAAGAGCATGGATCACGGCGAAGCCTCGGCGATTGCCGCCGGCGTGGTCTGGCACCGCTACCAGATGCCGGCCTACCACCTGATCGCCAGCGACGGTCATGGGGTGACGCTGGTGAACATCGGCGTCGGCCCGTCCAACGCGAAGAACATCACCGACCACCTGGCGGTGCTGCGTCCGCACTGCTGGCTGATGATCGGACACTGCGGCGGCCTGCGCCAGTCGCAGACCATCGGCGATTACGTACTGGCCCACGCTTACATGCGCCGCGACGGGATTCTTGATCGTGTGGTGCCGCCGAACATTCCGATCCCGGCCCTGGCCGAGGTGCAGATGGCCTTGCAGCAGGCGGCGGCGAACATCACCGGCGAGAAGGGCGATGAGCTGAAGAAGCGCCTGCGCACCGGCACCGTGCTGACCTACGATGACCGTAACTGGGAACTGCGCTGGGCCCAGGAGCGACCGCTGATCAACCTGTCCCGAGCCGTGGCGGTGGACATGGAAAGCGGCACCATCGCCGCCCAGGGTTATCGCCTGCGAGTGCCTTATGGCACGTTGCTCTGCGTCTCCGACAAGCCTCTGCACAGTGAAATCAAACTGCCGGGTTCGGCCAACGCCTTCTATGAGCGAGCGGTCAGCCAGCACTTGAAGATCGGCATCGAGGCGGTGGACCTGTTGCGCACCGAGCTCAACTCGCTGCACTCGCGCAAGCTGCGCAGCTTCGACGAGCCGCCGTTCCGCTAACGATGGTCATTTGATGGTCGGGGCACTAGCATTGTCAGCCCTGACCGTCAGATGTTCTTTTTCCCATGTCCCGTCCTCAACGTCCCGTTTCCCGCCGCCCGGGCGCGAAACCCGCGTCACCGTCTTCAGCCCCGCGCCGTGTCGCCAAGGCGCCGCCAGCCGAGCCGAAGCTGATCCTGTTCAACAAACCGTTCGATGTGCTGACGCAATTCAGCGATGGCGAGGGGCGGGCGACGCTCAAGGATTTCATCGAGGTTCCGGGCATCTACCCGGCGGGGCGTCTGGATCGCGATAGCGAAGGGTTGCTGCTGCTGACCAACGACGGACAGCTTCAGGCGCGCATCGCCGACCCGAAGCACAAGCTGGCCAAGACCTATTGGGTGCAGGTGGAAGGCGAGCCGAGCGAAGAGCAGTTGCAGCGGCTGCGCGATGGCGTCGAATTGAACGATGGCATGACCTTGCCCGCGGAGGCGCGGCAGCTGGATGAGCCGCAGCTGTGGCCGCGCAACCCGCCGGTGCGTTTTCGCAAAAGCGTGCCGACGAGCTGGCTGGAACTGGTTATTCGAGAAGGGCGCAACCGACAGGTGCGACGCATGACGGCCGCGGTCGGCTTGCCGACGTTGCGGCTGGTGCGGGTCAGGATCGGTGACTGGACGATCGAAGGGCTCGATCAGGGCCAGTGGAAGGAAGTACCGGCGCGCTTATAGCGTGCCGGTTTCGATCAGGCCGATGACCACGCTCTTGATCACGAATGCCGCGACGCCCAGGCCCAGCACGAAGAACAGGATGAACGAGCCAAAGCGCCCGGCCTTGGATTTCTTCGCCAGATCCCAGACGATAAAACCCATGAAAATGATCAAAATGCTGACCAGTCCGGTCATCATCCACTCTTCGAATACTGCAGGATCCATCGGACAACTCCAGCGCGGGCGGGGCTAAAAAGACGGCGCGAGTATAAGTCACGCAGGGATCGCGCAGGATGGACCTGCGGCACTGTGCCGCAGTCATCTGTCGGGTTGCCTTGCCTGTAGGAGCGAGCATGCTCGCGATGGACTCAAAAACACCGCGGGGTGTCAGGCACCCAACGTTATCGTTGACGACCATCGCGAGCATGCTCGCTCCTACAGAGATTTATCTCAGTTACGCAGGTGGGTCAGTGGCAGCTCGGTGCTGTTGAGCACCTGGTTCAGCACAAAGCTGGAGCGCACGCTGGTCACGCCTTCGATACGGGTCAGATGCCCCAGCAGCAGCTTTTGATAATGGTCCATATCCGGCACCACCACCTTGAGCTGGTAGTCGGCATCCATTCCGGTGACCAGGCTGCATTCGAGCACCTGGGGCAGGGTGCGAATGGCCGCTTCGAAGTTCTCGAAGCGCTCGGGCGTGTGGCGGTCCATGCCGATCAGCACATAGGCGGTCAGGCTCAGACCCAGCATCTTGCGGTCGAGCAGGGCGACCTGGCGGGAGATGTAGCCGTCGTCCTCCAGTTGCTTGACCCGACGCGAGCAGGGGGAAGGGGATAGACCGATTCGTTCGGCCAGCTCCTGATTGGAAATGCGCGCGTCGCGCTGCAATTCAGCCAAAATGCTCAGGTCGTATCGGTCGAGTTTGCTCATCAAACAGTTCCTTGTTGTAACTATTGCGGCAGATTATCTATCCAGGGTTAAAAATTGCGCAAGTAATGTTTATTTGAGCAATCTTCGCAATCCTCTGCCGGTGCTCCGAGCCTATTCTTATCACCAGAATCACTGCTCGGACAAACAGTCCAGTGCGGCTCGCCCAAACAGGCCAGCTGCGGTCGCCACCCCCACAGGGGATGAGCCGGCCCCCGAGCTACACACTGTCCAGAAGACGGCGTGAGGTGAGCCGACGCCACAAGCGTCGAGCACGGACGAAGTTCTCAAGGGGAGGCCGACGGGTCTCCCCTTTTTCTTGCGCGCAATTTGAGCCGCGCCCTCAATAAATAAGTTGCGCGACTGATAACCTGTTGCAGAACCGGTCTGCGCTTTCCCAGTCTTATGTACAGGCCCCAACCCTCGATGAGGAACAGTATGAAGTCGCGCATCTGGCATTTGGCTGGAGTCGGGTTGTTATGTGTCAGTGTGACTGCGCAATCGCTGGCCGATGATCAGCAGGGTCATGGGCCAGATGGTGGGCAGCATGGCGACGGCGGCCATCAGGGCAACAATCAGGGCCATGGCGGCAACAATCAGCCGCGTCCGCAAAATGGCCAGCAGCAGAATGAGCCGCGTCCTCAAAACAATGGCCAGTACCAGAACAATGGCCAATATCAAAACCAGTACCACGGCCAGAATCAAAACAACGGCCAGTGGCAGAACCGTCAGCAGCCCAACTTCAACAATCCGGTGCGTTCGCCGCCGCCTCCACCGCAATTGCCGGCCAATGATCTGCCGATCCAGCCTCGTCCCGATGCCGTGCAACAAACTCAGCCGCCACGGCGTGGTTACTACCAGGACGAGCGTCCGCAGAACAATCCCAACCAGCGCTGGAATGGCTATATCGGCGCGCCATCCAATCCGCCTCGCGGGTCTTATCACGGCAACGGATGGGGCCCTGGGCCGCAGTACCGACCGGGCCATGTGATCGATCGCTTCCCCGACCGTGACTACCGCGTGCCTTACCGTGGCATGGATTACTACTATTCCGGCGGTTACTGGTATCGCCCGTTGGGCCCGCGGTATGTGGTGGTGGAGCCGCCTCGGGGGATTCGGGTCAGCTATTTGCCGGACTACGCCGAGCAGGTGGTGATCGGCGGCTCGATCCTGTTTCTCGCGGCCGGTTCCTACTACGCCTATCAGGAGAGCACCCAAGACTACGAGGTGGTCGAGCCACCGATGGGCACCGTGCAACCGCAACAACAGCCGCAACCGTCCAATGGCGGTTATGACGTGGAAGCCTATCCGGCGGCCGGCCAGTCCCAGGATCAGGTCAATCGCGATGGCTACGAGTGCTATCAGACTGCTGTGCAACAGAGCGGTTTCGATCCACGCACCGCGACCTATCAGCCTGATCCCTCCGTAGTTCAGACCTACCGTCAGGTTCAGGGCAGTTGCCTGAGCAGTCGCGGATATCAGGTCAGCTTCTGAGCCCTGGCGGCTTTCACCACCTCCTGCGGGTCGGCGTGCACCAGCACTTCGGCTCGCGGGTACGCCTTGTGAATGGCATCGGCGGCCTGATCGCTGATGCCGTGGGCCACCGACAACGTCAGCTCGCCGGGCAGTTCCAGGTGCAGTTGCACGAACCACTGGTTGCCGGAAATCCGCGTACGCAAGTCATGGGCGCCTAACACCCCCGGCACACTGCACGCCAGCTCCAGCATGTGCTGGCTGACGTCCGGCGGCAGCTCTTCATCCATCAACACCGCAAAGCTTTCCCGGGCGATCTGCACCGCGCTCCAGAGGATGTACGCGGCGATCCCCAGGCCAAACCAGGCGTCCACCTGATGCAGGCCGAAACTGGCGAGTACCAGCGCTACTAGAATGCTGCCGTTGAGCATCATGTCCGAGCGGTAGTGCAGGGAGTCGGCGCGCACCGCGTTGGACCCGGTGGCCTTGACCACCCTGTGCTGCAACGTCAGCAGCGCCAGGGTCAGGGCCAGCGAGAAGATGATCACCCCGATGCTGAGCCAAGGTGCCCCCACCGGTTCCGGATGCTTGATCCGGTCCAGTGCCTGCAACGCGATCAACACCGCACTGCCGCCGATGAACAACGCCTGCGCCATGCCGGCCAGGGACTCGGCCTTGCCGTGCCCATAACGATGATCGTCATCGGCCGGACGCAGGGCGTAATGCACCGCCAGCAGGTTGAGCAGCGAGGTCACGCCGTCGAGGGCCGAGTCGGTGAGGCCGGCGAGCATGCTCACCGATCCGCTTAGCCACCAGGCGATGGCTTTGGCGACGATCAGCGTGCACGCCACCGCCACCGAGGCACGGGTCGCCAGCCGCAGCAGGCGGGCGTGTTCGGAGCTGGAGATCATGAGTGCGCTTATTCCTTTACAGGCACCGATTACGCGGCAGGTTGCAGGCCGAACATGGCCAGTTGCTGGGTGCTGCCCTTGTGCTGGATCAGACGTGGGTCATCCAGCGGGAAGGTGCGGCCCAGTTCACGTTCCAGAATAGTCTGCAACTTGAGGTTATCGACCTTGCCGTCGGCGCCGATGGCGTCCTTGAGTTTTTCGGGATCGACCTGGGCGGTCTTGCCGGGCTCGAAGTAAATCGCGCCGGTGGCGAAGTCCACGGCAAACGCGATCAGGCCGGGAATGATGTAGAACAGCAGGCCCACGGCGTCGAGCACGGCGATGGCCGGGTCGATTTTGCCGTCGATCTGGCCACGGCGATCGGGATAGAAAATCGAGCCGCACGCCGTGACCTGGGTCAGCAGGGTCGCGACCAGCACACCGCCGATCAGGCGAAAGGGAATACGCATGTGAAATCTCCTTGGGTCTCTAAAAACGAAGCGTCGTCGATATGAATTAGGACCGCGACAAACGCTGGGCAGTTCGCCGTTATACTCGCGGCTCTGTTTGGGAGCCAGCATGATTTCTTTGCCGATCGATGAAGTTTTACCCGCCCTGCGTGAAGCCCTCGCGACACGCCACGAAGCCGTGCTCGAAGCGCCGCCCGGCGCCGGGAAAACCACCCGCGTGCCCCTGGCTCTGCTCGATGAAGCGTGGTTGGCCGGGCAGACCATCCTGATGCTCGAGCCGCGCCGCCTGGCTGCGCGGGCAGCGGCGGAGCGCCTGGCCAGCGAGCTGGGCGAGAAGGTCGGCGAAACCGTGGGTTATCGCATTCGGCTCGACAGCAAGGTCGGCCCCAATACCCGTATCGAAGTGGTGACCGAGGGCATCCTCACCCGGCGCTTGCAGGAAGACCCGACGCTGGAAGGTGTTGGCTTGTTGATCTTCGACGAATTCCACGAGCGAAGTCTCGATGCCGATCTGGCGCTGGCCCTGAGCCTCAATGGCCGTGAGCTGTTTCGCGATGATCAACCGCTGAAAATCCTGCTGATGTCGGCCACCCTCGAAGGTGATCGCCTGGCCGGTCTGCTCGACGACGCGCCGATCCTGCGCAGCGAAGGGCGCATGTTCCCGGTGGCGATGCGCTGGGGTCGGCCGTTCCAGGCCGGCGAATTCATCGAGCCGCGATTGGTGCAGACCATCCTCGAAGCTCTGAATGACGAAACCGGCAGCGTGTTGGTGTTTCTGCCGGGGCAGGCGGAAATCCGTCGTGTGCATCAGCAACTGGCCGACGCGCTGGGCGATGACCCGCAGGTGCTGCTGTGCCCGTTGCATGGTGAACTGGACCTGACTGCGCAACGGGCGGCGATCGATCCGGCGCCGGCGGGCAAACGCAAAGTGGTGCTGGCCACCAACATCGCCGAGACCAGCCTGACCATCGATGGCGTGCGCGTGGTGGTCGATGCCGGGCTGGCGCGGGTGCCGCGTTTCGATCCCGGCAGCGGCATGACCCGTCTCGACACTCAGCGGATTTCCAGAGCCAGCGCCACCCAGCGCGCGGGCCGGGCAGGGCGTCTTGAGCCGGGCGTGTGTTATCGACTGTGGTCGCAGGATCAGCATGAGCAACTGGCGGCCTATGGCAGTGCAGAGATTCTTTCGGCGGATCTTGCGGGGCTGGCCTTGCAGCTCGGTCGCTGGGGCGTGTCGCTCGGGCAATTGGTGTGGCTCGACGTGCCGCCCGCTGCGGCTTATGCACAGGCGCAGGATCTGCTCGAACGACTGGGGGCGCTGGAAGGCGAGGCGCTGACCCGTCATGGTCAGGCCATGGCGGAACTGCCGGCGCATCCGCGTATCGCGCATCTGCTGTTGCGCGGGCAGGCGCTGGGGCTGGCGGACATGGCTTGCAATGTCGCGGCGCTGCTCGGCGAGCGGGATATCCTGCGCGGTGCCGGCGCCGATCTGCACAGTCGTCTGGTGCTGTTGTCCGGCGAAGAACGGGCGGCTCGCGGCGCTCAGGGCGGGGTGCAGCGTGCCCGGCAACTGGCACGGCAGTATCGCGGGTATCTGCGTGGCAAAGCGTTGGAGCCGGTCAGCGATCCGGATCATCCGCGTTGGCTGGGTGCGTTGCTTGCGCTGGCCTATCCTGATCGGGTCGCCCAGCAGCGTCGTGCCGGCGGTGCCGAGTATCGATTGGCCAATGGGCGTGCCGCGTTGTTTGCCGAGGCCGACAGCCTGATGAAGCAACCTTGGCTGGTGATCGCTGATCTTGGCAGTCGTCAGGGGCAGCGCGAAGAAAGGATTTATCTGGCGACGGATTTCGATCCGTCATTGTTCGACACCGTGCTGGCCGAGCAGGTGCGCTGTGTTGATCAGCTGGATTGGGATGAGCGTGAAGGCGTGCTGCGTGCAGAGCGACAGCGCAAGGTCGGCGAGCTGATCCTCAGTCGCGAACCGTTGACCGGCCTCGACGAAGCGGCTCGCAGTCAGGCGCTGGTCAATTTGGTGCGGCGCAAAGGCCTGGAGTTGCTGCCATGGACCCCGGAGCTGCGCCAATGGCAGGCGCGAGTCGCTTTGTTGCGCGAGTTGGATCTGGCCGCCAAGGGCGACAGCGAATGGCCCGATGTCAGCGACACCGCGCTGATGAAAAACCTCGAACACTGGTTGATGCCGTACCTCGGTAAAGTCTCGCGACTCAGCCATTTCAGCAACCTCGACCTGTCGAGCATCGTCCACAACCAGCTGCCCTGGCCGCTGCCGCAACGCCTCGACGAGCAAGCCCCCCATCACCTGAGTGTGCCCTCGGGGTCCTCGATCCGACTCGACTACAGCGAACAGCCACCGATCCTCGCGGTGCGCCTGCAAGAACTGTTCGGCCTGGCCGAAACCCCGCGCATCGCCGGCGGCCGGCAAGTGGTCAAACTGCACCTGCTGTCCCCGGCACGACGTCCCGTGCAGGTGACCCAGGACTTGGCCAACTTCTGGCGCAGCACCTACGCCGAAGTGAAAAAAGACCTCAAGGGCAGATACCCCAAACACTATTGGCCCGATGACCCTCTGATAGCCGAAGCAACCGCTCGCGCCAAGCCGCGTAAATAACCACGTCTCCTGTAGGAGCGAGCACGCTCGCGATGAACGCAAAGGCACCGCGGGGCATCAGGTTTCCAGCGTTATCGTTGACGACCATCGCGAGCATGCTCGCTCCTACAGATGGCGATTGTGCAGGAATTACGTCAGGAAATAGATCTTTCCTACATTGCTCATTACGTACTGAGAGGAACGTTCACCTTTGCCTTTATGAACGGTACGCCTGAAGACAAATAGGGTTTTATGAATTCAGCTACCTTTTCCTTTTGCTTTCGTTTGCAAAATACATTGAGGCTCCAGTTGGTTTTACAATCCTCTCCCTCCAGAGTGATGCTGTATTTCAGGTCAACTACTTCTCGGTTGGTCGCGATGGCAAGTTGCGTTAGCTCCTCCCATTTAAAAGCATAGTGATGATACTGGGTGTGCATTTCCTGGTAGCTCTTGGAGTTAGCCATGGAAAGGTACATCAAGCCCATCCCGCCTGGACCTACCAACGCGCCAATCAAGAATGCTGGATCGATGCTTGCCATACCGATGAAAATGACCGCGGTGATGCCTGTGAACCATTTCAAAAATGGCAACATCCACTTTGGGAAGTCCTTCCATTTGCAATACTCCACTCCAGACTGTGTGAAGCGGTAGGCGAAATTCATTCGCTGATGGGTCATGCTTGAAACTATAGATATTAAAAAAATAAAATATCCTAAAATAATCAGTATTCTATAAAAATAATTTCCATCGATGCCTATTACCGAGTCTACAAAGCATGTGGCTAACGCAGCCAATACTGACATAAATGCAAACATGCAATTAGCCACAAAAGTATTATAGTTGCGCGCCCGAATAGTCCAGCCCAATAGCTCTGGCTCATTGGTGTACTTCCATTGAAGTTGCGGTGGTAAATCAAGTTTTTTGTTGGAGTTGAACATTTAAGGGCTCGTCCAATAGCTCAGTTGGGGATGGTTAGTTTCAGATTCTGAGTTTTCTGTTCTCTCAGAACGATGCCATCTTTCTCCGTTAATTCGCCGCTGAAGGCATTGTTTGCCCGATCCGCTTCGCTTGGGCTCCACTCAAGAGCTATTCGAAACATGTATCCGCGGCCATCAGCACGCTGAAGCACTCCGGGCGGATACTTGACCTCCAATTCAAGGACCGGGTTGTCTTTGGGGAAGTCGATCCACACTTGCCACAGACGATGCTGTTCTTTACCTGTGTAGATGTAGTCAGGCGGGTTGTCTTTGGTGCCGGGGCCGTCGGGTAACTGGCCTAGCAGATTCGGATCTATCCAGTAACCATTGAGGAACCTGTCGTAGAACTTGTCCTTGGTGCTTTGCAGTTCGTCGGCATAAAACAGATGTGTCTGAATCATCGCCGGTTGCAAGGTCACATCTTTGCCAGACAGTGCGTTCGGCACCTGGATTTGCAGCCAGAAACCCAGATTTTTTCTCGGCGTGCTTCCCCCACCTGAGGACAACGCTCTGCCGCCGACGCTGGGACGTTGCAGTGTTTCCAAGAGGGCTTGCATCTGCCTGAAGTGGCCTTCATCGCCATTCCATTCCGGGATTGATCCGCGCCCCCAATTGCAACGGTACAGCCACAGACGTAGTCCTTCGCGTTTGTAGCGGTTGGCGGTCATGCTGACCATCAAATAGGCGATGCCCAAGATCGCCAAAATGATGATCACCGGCTTGGACACCACCCAGGCAAAGCCGAACCAATAGCCAAGTCCTGCGCCAACCAGTTGGGTTGTGGCAACGAATGACATTCCGGACACCACAACAAACTTCCCTATGAGCAGCCCTTTTTCCTCCTCGCTCGTCGCAACATCAACTTCACGGGACAACTGCCAAGCCTCAAGCCCGCTCGCAACAGCACCCAGTGCCGCCCACGTCACGGTGCGCCAGATCAGGCCTTTCGAAATGGTCGCCATCTCGCTGGCCGCTGTTGCCCTGATACTCCCCTTGGAAGCAGCCTTGGCGTCATTTATCCATTCCGAGTACCCCGCCTGTGCAACCTTCAGGGTTTCAGGTCCCAGGTTAGCGGTCATCATTCCCGCCCGATTCCAAGCCGGCCCCACCCACAATGCCGCGACTGCATTCCCCGCATACGCCGCACTCGCACTCACATTGCGCCATTCATCTGCCGAGAACTTTCCATCGTTCTTCGCCTGTTTCGCCGTGTGATGCAGGTTCCAGGCGTTCAGGCCCACCAGCAACGCGGGCAAGGCATTGCCCAGGTTCTGGTTCATCCAGGCTTTGGTGCTGCGCAGGTGTTCCTGAGTGCCGAATGTTTTCAGCTGCTCGATCACTTCCGATTTCCCCAGATCGGAGAGCCAGCGGTTGATTTGTGGCAGGTCGATATGCAGGCGCGTGGGGCCTGAGGTTTGAGCAGAGATCTGGTTGGGGCGTTGCAGGAAGAGGTGTTTCAGGCGGTCTTCTTGGGCTCGCAGAAAGTGACGCGCTGCGCGTTGATCGTGAGGCACCGCGCGATGGCGTAAGGCGTTGTTGGAGGACGCTATCTTGTTCTGCACGGTGGCGATTTCCAGCAGCCAGGCCTGGTACTCGCGTTGGTAGTTCGGGTTGTAGACCAGCTGTGTGTCCATGGAGATTTCGGTGGAGATCAGCACTTGGGGTACGGCCAGGGTCAGCGCCAGTTGCTGTTTCATGGCCGGCAGCAGCATGACGCTCAAGCCGTGCCAGGCGTCTCTGGCCTTGTGGTTGGCGACGTCGAGGAGAGTGTTCATTGCCTGTTTGGCGGTGCTGCTCATGGCCTGGTAGAGCTTGCTGTCGCGCACGCTTTCCAGGTCCAGCACCGCCTTGATTTCATTGAAGCGGGTGCCGATGCTCGTGGCGTCGCCCGGGGATCTTGGGTTCAGCGTGGGGGAATGGCCATCGCCTTCGCGGCCCTGGTCGTCGAGTTTGCCGGTGGTGCTGAAGTTGTGGGTGACCTGCTTGATCAGCGCGGCGAGTTCCAGGTTGAAGTTGTACAGCGCGGTGCCGAACAGTTTGCTGGGCTGCGCGGCTTGCGCGAGTAGCCATTGCTGTCCGCGTTCGACGTTGCCCAAGGCGGTGTAAAGGGCGTGGGCGGTTTCCAGCAGTTGGCTGGCCTGATCTTCGTGGCCGGTGTCGTGAAAGACCGTTTCGGCACCTGGGTTCAACTGGTCGAGCCAGTCGATCAGGTCGTCGGCACTGCGCTGGATGTGCGCCTGTAGCAAGGTCGCTTCGACGGTGGTTTGGCTCAGGTAGGTTTGGACCTTGTCGAAGTGCACGTCTTCGCGCCAGAAGCGTTTGGCTTCCCATTCTTCAAGGGCTACCCGCCATTTTTGTTGATCCGGCAGATGGCCCCACTTGGCCTTGAACGCGCGTTCGCCGGCCGCCACCGTCGAGTTCGCCCCCATCCTCACCATTGCGCTGTACTCGGCCTCCACCAGCTCCGTTGATCGTTCGATTTCATCGTGGGTGCTGAGCAGCGTGTACAGGTCGTCGGTATACGCCTGGCGCTGGACCGGGTTCTGGATCGAAGAAGGGATGAAAGGCTCGGCATCAAAGCCGCACAGGTTCTGTACGGCCAACGCACTTTGCAATTGGTGTTGATGCAGGGCTTCGAACTGGCTCTGCTCCAGAAGCCGACCGACCAGATTCATGTTCAGGTCGTCGATCACTGCCAGCGGATCGTCCAGGGCGACGAAGAGGGCCGTGTCCTGCATCGGTACCCGGCCACGTACCAGCGCTTCTTCGAAGGCCGGCTTGAACGCTGCGTCCGGGTCGGCGGTTTCGGTGGGCAACAAGGTGCTGGTGAAGGTCGGGGCCTGCCCGCCATACACGAAAATGTCCGCGACGCATTTGCCCAGCTCGGTGATCGCCTCGCCGTGGGCGACTTTGCCGGTGAGGCAGTATGCCGGCAGGTCGACGCTGCGCATCCAGCGCGATTGTTCGGCGGCGTTGCTGCGCATCAGTTCGCACATCCGCCAGGTCCATTGCACCGGTGAGTAGGCGATGCGCAGTTGGGTTCGACGGGAATAGAGCAGGTACTGACGTGCCTGGCCGGGGTTGTGGCGGGTGTCCTGATTGAGTTCGCGCTCGGTCCATTCGTGTCGAATAAGCATCTCGCGTTCCACCTGATACTCATGGAAGGTTTCGTCGACGCTACTCCACACGTACAGCCAGCCATCCCGCAACTGGCGCAGGGTGTAACTGCGGGTCTTCAATGGCGGCAGGGAAGGGGCTGACCAGTTTTTTGGAAGCGGATTCGGGCCCTGGTTGCTGCCTTTTTGCGGTGACTCGTCCACGGCGTAACGAACGGGGAAAACGGCCACCTCCTGTTGCATCAACCCGCACTGGCCGGAGCCCACGGGCACATTTTGAAATCGCTGATTACGCCTGGCCTGTCTCAATTGGGATTCTGTTGCGTAGCTCATCACATGTCCTTGTGGCTTTCGGTGTCCAGACATTCGTCATCCATCCGCTGGATACGCAGTTCTGGTGCAAGTTGGAGGGCGTCGGGATTGTTGGCGAGCCATTGCTGGTAAGGTCCATCCGTATGCTGGGTAAACCCATCTCCCCAGCGCAGGCTGTATTCGATCCAGATGGCTTGACTGGACTCGCTCGACAGCCCCCAGGCCTCGGCTTCATCCAATCGTTGATCGAACCATTGGGCTCGAGTGTCATGGTCAATTTGCGCCAAAAGCAGCGGGTGGCTTTCCTGAAACCCAAGGTTCAGCCGTTCCATGAAGCGCCAACGGCCAGCGCGATTCAGTGCCATCAATTGCCCCTCACCCAACAGGGGATTGAACCCATCAGGCGCAGGCCCGGCGCGCAGAAAACTACGCCAAGCAGATTGGGGAGGGGGTTCCCAGGAGTGCCGGCCTTCGGGTGTATGCCACGCCTCGATCGGTCCAAGAATCCCGTCAAGGTGAGTGCCCTGATAGCTCTCCAACCAATGGTGCGCCACCAGCGGATCGGCAAAGCGCAACAGTCCACTTCCACCTAGCACGTCGGGCGGCGCGATAAAGCGCCGCAAATGATCGGCAACAACCTGCTGGGGAGCGCGACTGGATAACAGGCTGGCATCCGCCTGTTGGTACTCCTCGTCGATCAAAGTGGACGGCCCCAGGAGCGAAACCAATATCGGCCCCAGATCCTGCAGCTCACTCCACCGCGTACCGAGGTACAGCGGCACAATCTCCAGCGGCTCGCCACGTTGGTACAGACGGGCCAGCGCGTCGGGCCGCAATACACCATCAATCAACAAATAGTTGGCTTGGGAAACGTTGTTCACTGGGCGGTCTCCTTCAAGGCTCGCTCCCTGGCAGCACGCTCGCAGACTTCACAGCGCGGCGCCCCGAGCAACAACGCCTGCCGCTGTGCAGGCATCAGCAGATCACCGGCCTTATCCGCATCCGCCTCCTTCAATGGCCCTGGCAATAGCGGCGCCGCCCCCGTGCCGGTCCCCGGGCTCCCACCTGAGTTGAGGTAGATCATTGGCCCACTCACGGTCACGCCGCCGGCATCGATCTTGATGAAGCTGCCGCCCCCCACCAGCGTCATCTCCGAGCCAGCCTCGAGCACCAGCTTCATGCCGCTTTTCAGATGGATTTCCCGACCAGCCTCGACGAGCTGCCCGGTGCCGATCCTGACGTGCTGGTTGGCACCCACCGTCAGGTGATCATCGGCACGGGCCTCTGCTTTGCGGTCCGCATGAACCGTGCGGTGTTCCTCGGCCCCGAACTCGCTGTAGCTGTTCTGCTCGACGGTGTCGTGCCGCTCGTTGCCGACGCGAATCTTCTGGTCGCGTTCGATGTTCTCGTCCCAGTCGCGCTGGGCGTGCAGGAAGATCTGTTCCTGGCCTTTCTTGTCTTCGATGCGCAGTTCGTTGGAACCGCCACCGCC
>NZ_JAIQWX010000149.1 GCF_020164475.1 Pseudomonas sp. REP124
GTCATGGAGTCCATCGCGAGCGTGCTCGCTCCTACAGGGGGCGGTGCAATTATCCGGTGACGGTGCTTTGCAATAAATGGGAGTACTCTGACAACACTTTTGCGCAATCCGCACAACAGGACCACTCATGCACGGCCTCAACGATCTGGGTTTCAAGGCACTGCGCCTGTTCGTATCGGTGCTCGACCACGGCAGCTTCTCCGAAGTCGCCCGCCGCGAAGGGCTGGCGCCCTCTTCGATCTCGCGGCAAATCCAGCTCATGGAACAAGCCCTGAACCAACAACTGCTTTACCGCCATACCCGCGCCGTCACACCTACCGAAGCCGGGCGCATGCTCGGGCACCACGCCAGATTGGTGCTGGTGCAACTGGAGGAAGCCGAACAGGCATTACAGGAACAACAAAGCGAACCCAGCGGACTGGTGCGGATCAATGCGCCGGTGGTGTTCGGCCAACGGCACCTGACGCCTTGGCTGGGAGCGTTGTGCGCGCGTTACCCGAAGTTGCAACTGGATATCCAGCAGACCGACAGTTACATCGACCCGCTGCAGGAAGGTGCCGACCTGCTGTTCCGCATCGGCCCTTTACACGACTCCAGCATGCAGGCGCGGATCCTCGCGCCCCATCGCTTTCAGGTCGCGGCGAGCCCCGCCTACCTTGAGCGGCGCGGCACGCCGCATCATCCCGACGATCTCGCAGCCCATAATTGCCTGGCCTACAAGGGCGTGGCCGGTTTGCAACGCTGGTTCTTTCGCCAGGGTCAGCAGCCGTGGACGCCATATTCAGTCAAGGGCCCGATCACCGGCAACCACGCCGACACCCTTACCCAGGCCGCCGAACAGGGCCTGGGGCTGGTGATGTTTCCGTCATGGCTGATCGGCGAATCGGTGCGCCACGGCACGCTGGTACCGGTGCTGGGGGATTATCAGGTGTCCAACAGCTTCGAACCGCAGCAGATCAGCGTGCTCTGGCCGGGCAGCCGGCGGCTGTCGGTGAAGGTCCGCACGGTGATTGATTTCTTTGTCGAGTGCTTTGGGGAAGTGCCGTATTGGGATAGGCCCTGACACACACCATACCCTGTGGGAGCGGGCTTGCTCGCGAAGGCGGTGTGTCAGTTAATGGATACTCAAGCTGACACACCGTATTCGCGGGCAAGCCCGCTCCCACAAGGTCGGTGGGTGTACGCAAAATTTTCGACAACTGAAAATCACTGTGGGAGTACGCGAAATTTTCGACAACTGAAAATCACTGTGGGAGCGGGCTTGCCCGCGATGGAGGTCGGGACACCGTGGGCCGTCAGGATGCCAGCGTTATCGTTGACGACCATCGCGAGCGTGCTCGCTCCTACAGGGATTGCGTTGCGCCTTAGATGCGGAACTGGCCCACCAGCCCGCCCAGGCGCTGGCCCAGGTCGGCCAGGCTGCGGGAGGTTTGGGCGCCTTGTTGGGTTTCGTCGGCGACGTTGTCCACGGCGACGGCGATCTGGTGCACGCTGCGGTTGATCTCTTCGGCCACGGCGGTCTGTTCTTCGGCGGCGCTGGCGATCTGGGCGTTCATCGAGTTGATGGTGGCGATCAGCTGCGCCATGGTGTCCAACGAAGCGCCGGCTTCGTTTGCCTGGGCCGAGGTGCCGTCGCCGGCTTCGCTGGAGCGGCGCATGGCTTCGACCGCCGACTGGGTGCCGGCCTGCAGGCGGTCGATCATGCCCTGGATCTCCTGGGTGCTGATCTGTGTGCGGCTGGCCAGCGCCCGCACTTCATCGGCCACCACCGCGAATCCGCGACCGGCTTCACCAGCGCGAGCCGCTTCGATCGCGGCGTTGAGCGCCAGCAGGTTGGTCTGCTCGGCAATCGAACGGATGACTCCGAGCACGCTGACAATCGACGACACATCCTTTTGCAGGCTGTCGAGGGACACGCCGCTGCTGCGAATGTCATCCACCAGCGCATGAATCTTCACGATGCTGCCAGCCACCACACGTTTGGCGGCCTGACCTTCTTCATCGGTCTGCTGCGCCGCAACCGCAGCGTTCTGTGCACTCTTGGCCACTTCCTGGGCGGCGGCGGACATTTCGTTGATCGCCGTCGCCACCTGATCGGTCTCGTGACGCTGACGTTCCATGGCCTGGTCCGAACGCTGGGCCTGGTCGGACACCTGATGCACCAGCGCGGTCAGTTGGCTGGTCATTTCGGTGATCTGGCGGACAAGTCCGTGGATCTTGTCGACAAAACGGTTGAAGGAGCCGGCCAGCTCGCCCAGCTCGTCGTGGCTGGTGATGCTCAGGCGACGGGTCAGGTCGCCCTCGCCCGCCGCGATGTCGTCGAGGTTGGCTTTCATCTGGTTCAGCGGACGCAGAATGGTGTTGGCCAGCAGCATCCCGGCCGCGGCGATCAGCAACAGCACCACCACCGCCACGCCGACGATGCTCAGCACCACGCCCTGCATGCGCTCCTGCACCTTGGCTTCGACCACGGCGACTTGCGCCTCGATGCCGTCGAGGTTGACCGAGGTACCGACCGCCATGTCCCACTTGGCCAGGTATTCGGTGTAACCGAGCTTGGGCACCAGCACCTGGCTGTTGCCCGGCAGCGGCGAGCTGTATTGCAGGTAGTGGGTGCCGTCCTTGGCGACTTTCACCAGGTCGCGATTGACGTAGACGCCGTTGGGGTCGCGGTTGTCCTTGAAGCTCTGGCCCACGCCTTCGGGGCTGTTGGCCTTGAACAGGCGCACGGTGTTGGAGTCGTAACCGAAGAAGTAGCCTTCCTTGCCGTAGGCGATGTTCGACAGCAGCTTGATGGCCTGGGCCCGCGCGGCGTCATCACCGGGGGTGGCGGCGTCGTACAGGGGTTTGATGGTGGTCATGGCCACGGCGACGTAACTTTGCAGGGTGGCCTTGGCGTCGGTGAGCAGGCGCTCGCGGGTTTCTTCGACTTCGTGACGGGCCTGGCCTTGCAGGATGAACAGCGTGGTCAGGCTGATGACCAGCGCAAAGAGCAGCACCGGGAGGACGGCAAGGGACAGGACTTTGGCCTTCAGGCTCATACGCATGGCGTTCACTCTTTTGGTTTTATTGGCGTGGGTAAAGGCTTTAACGGCACGCGAAACCAAAAGTTGAATAAGGCCTGACATTGGGAAAACTGTGGGAGCGGGCTTGCCCGCGATGGCGGTGCGTCAGGCGGCATAAGTGTTGACTGGCACACCGTCATCGCTGGCAAGCCAGCTCCCACAGGTTCTGTGGTGTGCACAAAACCTGTGGGCAACCCGAATCAGCCGGATTACAGGACCATCGCCGCCAACCACCCGAACGCCAGCAACGGCAAGTTGTAATGCAGAAACGTCGGCACCACGGTGTCCCAGATATGGTGATGCTGACCATCGATGTTCAGGCCGGAGGTCGGGCCCAGGGTCGAGTCCGAGGCTGGCGAGCCGGCGTCGCCCAGGGCGCCGGCGGTGCCGACGATGCACACGATGGCGATCGGGCTGAAGCCCAGTTGCACGCACAGCGGCACGAAAATCACCGCGAGGATCGGCACCGTGGAAAACGACGAGCCGATGCCCATGGTCACCAGCAGCCCCACCAGCAACATCAGCAGCGCGCCGATCGCCTTGCTGTGGCCGATCCACGACGCCGAGGCTTCCACCAGCGTCTGCACCTCGCCGGTGGCCTTGATCACTTCACCGAAACCGGAAGCGGCGATCATGATGAAGCCGATCATCGCCATCATCTTCATGCCTTCGGTGAACAGGTCGTCGGTGTCGCGCCATTTGACGATGCCCGACAAGGAGAAGATCAGGAAGCCGGCCAGCGCGCCGATGATCATCGAGTCCAGCAGCAGTTGCACGATGAATGCCGCCGCGATGGCCAGCAGCGCCACCATCAGGCTCAACGGGTTGTATTGCACCGCCACCTGTTCGACCTGCTCGATCTTCGCCAGGTCGTACACGCGCTTTTTGCGGTAGCTGATGAACGCCACCCCAAGCCCGACTAGCATGCCCAGCGCCGGAATGCCCATGGCGTGGGTAACGTTGATGCCGGCGATGTCCACGCCGCTGCGGGCCACGTTGGCCAGCAGGATTTCATTGAGGAAGATGTTGCCGAAGCCAACCGGCAGGAACATGTAGGGGGTGATCAGGCCGAAGGTGATGACGCAGGCGATCAGCCGACGGTCCAGCTGGAGTTTGGTCAGCACATATAAAAGCGGCGGCACCAGCAACGGAATAAAGGCGATATGTATCGGCAGAATGTTCTGCGAGGCGATGGCCACCACCCACAGCAGGCCGATCAGCAGCCATTTGACCTGACCGCCGCCGGTGGCGTGCTGGCGGTCGACCAGCGCCAGCGCCTTGTCGGCCAGGGCGTGGGCCAGGCCGGACTTGGCGATGGCCACGGCGAACGCGCCGAGCAAGGCATAGGACAACGCCACCGTCGCCCCGCCGCCAAGCCCGCTGTTGAAGGCCTTGAGCGTCGCCTCGATGCCCAGCCCTCCGGTCAACCCGCCGACCAGCGCGCCGACGATCAACGCGATGACCACGTGCACGCGCGACAGGCTGAGAACCAGCATGATGCCGACCGCGGCAATCACTGCATTCATTTCATTACCTCAAGACAAACGAAAAGACTCCGTCCGGCAGTCTGCGATGAGCCGCCAGCGGATTTGGAGATGGGTTTTATTAGAGGGCGCGCACTTTGCCGTATGGTCGCGCCCGTGTCAAAGCGCAGGGTGCGTGCGGATGTAACGACATGTGATCCCCCTGTGGCGACGCGGACTCCTGTGGCGAGGGGGCTTGCCCCCGTTCGGCTGCGCAGCAGTCGCAAAACCTGTGGATGCGGTTTGCCTGGAAGAATGCAGGGGGCCGCTTCGCGACCCAACGGGGGCAAGCCCCCTCGCCACAGGCAAGCCCCTCACCACAGTAGATATTCTTCGCCAATGAAAACGTATTCCAACGCCCGATAGACGGAATAAAGAAAGCCAAAATCCTGCCGCTAACCTGCAAAGTCTCAGATATTTATCGAATAAGGACGTCTCCATGTCGCTCAGACAACTTTCCATCCAATGGAAAATCACCCTGCTGGCCGGGCTTTGCCTGGCGGGGGTCGTGACCTTGCTGGTCGGGCTTTCGCTTTATCGCATGGAGCACAGCTCCCAGCTGGTGAAAGCCTCGAGCATGGAGATGCTGAACGAAGCAGCGCAGGCGCGGATCGAGTCCCAGGGCGAGAACCAGGCGCTGAACATTCGCCAGCAGTTCATGGATGCCTATCAGTACGGCCACGGCTTTTCGCGGCAGGTGCTGTTCCTGCGCGATCAGGCCGAGAAGCGCTTTCTCGATGCCTTCGACTTGCGTGAGGACCTGACGCGCCAGGTCAAATCCGCGCTGCAAGCCAACCCGGACCTGCTCGGCCTGTCCCTGGTGTTCGAGCCCAACGCACTGGACGGCAAGGACGAACTGTTCGCCGATCAGGGCGAGATCGGCAGCAATGAAAAGGGCCGTTTCGCCCTGTACTGGTCGCAACCGACCCCGGGCAAGCTGACGTCCATGCCGCTGCCGGAAAAGGACATCGCCGACACCAGCACCGGCCCCGGCGGCGAGGCGGCCAACGCCTGGTTCACCTGCCCGCGCGCGACCCTCAAACCCTGCGTGATCGAGCCGTACTTCTATGTGATCGACGGCCAGAACGTGCTGATGACCAGCATCGTTTTCCCGCTGATGCTCAACGGCAAGGTCATCGCGTCGCTGTCGGTGGACATCAACCTCAACAGCCTGCAGGCCCTCAGCCAGAGCGCGAGCAAGAAGCTCTACGACGGCCAGACCAGCGTCAGCATCGTCAGCCCCGCCGGCCTGCTCGCCGGCTACAGTCCGGACGTCGGCAAACTCAGCCAGCGTCTGGAAGCAGTGGATCCGCGCAACGGCGGCGAACTGATGCGCATGCTCGCCAGCATCAGCCAGACCACCAGCCTGCACAGCGAGGAAAAGCTCAAGGTGCTGGCGCCGTTCCAGCCGATTCCGGGTGGCAAGACCTGGGGCGTGTTGCTCGATGTGCCGGAGAAAGTCCTGGTCGGCCCCGCCGAAGCGCTGAAAAAACAGCTGGATGACAGCAACACCGCCGGGACCCTGACCGAACTCGGCCTGGGCGTGCTGGCCGCGTTGATCGGCCTGCTGCTGGTGTGGTTGATGGCCCGCAGCGTGACCAAGCCGATCCTCGGCGTGGCGCACATGCTCGAAGACATCGCCAGCGGCGAAGGCGACCTGACCCGGCGCCTGGCCTACGACAAGAAGGACGAATTGGGCCAACTGGCCGGCTGGTTCAACCGATTCCTCGACAAGTTGCAGCCGATCATCGCCGAGGTGAAGCGTTCGGTGCAGGACGCCCGTGGCACCGCCGATCAGTCCTCGGCCATCGCCACCCAGACCAGCGCCGGCATGGAGCAGCAGTACCGTCAGGTGGATCAGGTGGCGACCGCGTCCCACGAAATGAGCGCCACCGCTCAGGATGTGGCCCGAAGCGCGGCGCAAGCGGCCCAGGCTGCGCGGGATGCCGATCAGGCGACCCGTCAGGGCCTGACCGTGATCGACCGCACCACCGCGAGCATCGATCATCTGGCCGCCGACATGAGCGCGGCGATGGCTCAGGTCGAAGGCCTGGCCGCCAACAGCGAGAAGATCGGTTCGGTGCTGGAAGTGATCCGCGCCATTGCCGAGCAGACCAACCTGCTGGCGCTCAACGCAGCGATCGAAGCGGCCCGTGCCGGTGAGGCCGGGCGCGGTTTTGCGGTGGTGGCCGATGAAGTGCGCAACCTGGCCCAGCGCACTCAGCAGTCGGTGGAGGAAACCCGTCTGGTGATCGAGCAGTTGCAGAATGGCACTCAGGAAGTGGTGGGCTCGATGGGCAACAGCCATCGTCAGGCCCAGGGCAGTGTCGAGCAGGTCAGCCAGGCGGTAACCGCGCTGCGGCAGATCGGCGAGGCGGTGACGGTGATCAGCGACATGAACCTGCAGATCGCCAGCGCCGCCGAGGAACAGAGCGCGGTGGCCGAGGAGATCAACAACAATGTGGCGACCATTCGCGACGTGACCGAATCGCTGTCGGGCCAGGCCAATGAAACCGCACGGGTGAGCCAGACCCTCAATTGCCTGGCCAACCATCAGCAGAGCCTGATGGATCAGTTCCGCGTCTGATCACAGCCCCCTGTAGGAGCGAGCACGCTCGCGATGGTCGTCAACGATAACGCTGGGTGCCTGACACCCAGCGGTGTCTGGGCCTCCATCGCGAGCATGCTCGCTCCTACAGGTCCCCATCCAGTCAGCGGAATGATGGCGAGTGGATATCTGCGCAATCACGATTATGCTTCTAGGGACCTTGCAGCAATGCGAGGCCGTCAGTTCGTGTCCACGTTTCGCGCAGTCCCCAGGGCCAGGGTGCGGCAACAATTGAGAGGTGCTCCGGCCGAAAACAAGAAAGAACGGAGAAATCTCATGGCGACAATCAGCGGCACCACCATGGGCAGTGAGCCCAAGCACGGGGTCACCCGGGAGGAGCGAAAGGTCATTTTCGCGTCATCTTTGGGCACTGTGTTCGAATGGTACGACTTCTATCTGTACGGCTCTCTGGCTGCGATCATCGCCAAGCATTTCTTTGCCGGCGTCAATGAAACCACCGCCTTCATCTTCGCCCTGCTCGCCTTTGCCGCAGGCTTTGCCGTGCGGCCGTTCGGCGCCATCGTGTTCGGCCGCCTGGGCGACATGATCGGGCGCAAGCACACCTTCCTCATCACCATCGTGATCATGGGCGTGTCGACGGCAATCGTGGGTTTCCTGCCCGGGTACGCGACCATTGGCGTCGCGGCGCCGATCATCCTGATCACCCTGCGTCTGCTGCAAGGTCTGGCGCTGGGCGGTGAGTATGGCGGTGCGGCGACCTACGTGGCCGAACACGCGCCGAAGGGTAAACGCGGTTATTTCACCTCGTGGATTCAGACCACCGCGACCCTCGGCCTGTTCATGTCGCTACTGGTGATTCTCGCCTGTCGTACCATTCTGGGCACCGAGGCCTTCGAAGCGTGGGGCTGGCGGATTCCGTTCCTGCTGTCGATCCTGCTGCTGGCGATCTCGGTCTACATTCGTCTGCAACTGAACGAGTCGCCGGTGTTCATGAAAATGAAGGCCGAAGGCAAGGCGTCGAAGGCGCCGCTGACCGAATCCTTCGCCCGCTGGGAAAACCTGAAAATCGTCATCATGGCGCTGCTCGGCGGCACCGCGGGCCAGGCGGTGGTCTGGTACACCGGGCAGTTCTACGCGCTGTTCTTCCTGTTGCAGACCCTGAAGATCGACGCCCAGACCGCCAACCTGCTGATCGCTGGCTCGCTGATAATCGGCACGCCGTTTTTCGTGATCTTCGGCAGCCTGTCCGACCGCATAGGCCGCAAGGGCATCATCATGGCCGGCTGCATTCTGGCGGCGCTCACCTACTTCCCGATCTTCCATGCGCTGACCCAGTACGGGAACCCCGACGTGTTCATCGCTCAGGAGAAGAACCCGGTCACGGTGATTGCCGATCCCGACCAGTGTTCGTTCCAGTTCGACCCGGTGGGCAAGGCCAAATTCACCAGCTCCTGCGATCTGGCCAAGACCCTGTTGGCCAAGCGGGCCATCCCTTATGAGAACGTGAAGGCCGAGCCCGGGACTGTGGCGCAGGTGCGGATCGGCGATCGGGTGGTCGAGAGCTTCGAGGGCACCGGCATGCCGGCCGCCGACTTCAAGACCCGCAACGATGCCTTCACCGCCTCCCTGGCCAGCGGCCTGAAAGAAGCCGGCTACCCCGAGAAGGCAGACCCGGCCAAGACCAACTACCCGATGGTGCTGTTGCTGCTGACGATCCTGGTGATCTACGTGACCATGGTCTACGGCCCGATCGCCGCCTGGCTGGTGGAACTGTTCCCGGCGCGCATCCGCTACACCTCGATGTCCCTGCCCTACCACATCGGCAACGGCTGGTTCGGCGGCTTCCTGCCGACCGTGGCCTTCGCCATGGTCGCGGCCACCGGGGATATCTACTACGGGCTGTGGTACCCGATCGTGATTGCGGTGATGACGGCGGTGCTGGGGATTTTCTTCATGCCGGAGACCAAGGATAGGGATATCAATCACACCTGAGGCCAAAAGGCTGCCCGCTCTCTACGGGATCACTCAATTCCTGTGGGAGCGGGCTTGCCCGCGATGGCGGCGGCAAATTCAACATCGCAGCGACTGTCAGATCGCAATCGCGGGCAAGCCCGCTCCCACAGGTTGTGTGGTTACAGGGTCTTTGCGGTTTGCTTTAAATGCGCTTCGGCAGTTCGATCACCACCTTCAACCCACCCCACTCACTCTCCCGCAAACTCAACACCCCGCCCCAGCTATCGACGATATCCCGCACGATCCCCAAGCCCAGCCCATGCCCGTCGGTCTGCTCATCCAAGCGTGTACCGCGACTGAGCACCTGATCTCGCCGATCCTCGGGAATCCCCGGTCCGTCGTCTTCCACGCTCAACTCAAACCCCTGCTCGGCCTCGACCACACTCAATCGCACTTCGGCATCCGCCCACTTGCAGGCGTTGTCCAGCAGGTTGCCGAGCAACTCCAGCAGGTCCTCGCGATCCCAAGGCAATTGCAGGCCCGGCGGGCAGCGGTAGCTCAGGTCCAGGTGGTCGCCGTGGATCATGTTCAGGGTCGCCAGCAGACCCGGCAGTTCGGCATCGCAGTCGAACAGCGCCCCCGGCAGCGCATCGCCGGACAAGCGCGCGCGGTTGAGTTCGCGGTTGAGGCGCTGCTGGACCTGCTCAAGCTGGGTCTTGAGGATCTTGCGCAGTTGCGGATGCCCGTCGAGCTGCTCGCTGGAAGCCAGGCTCAACAGCACCGCCAACGGGGTTTTCAAAGCGTGGCCGAGGTTGCCCAAAGCATTGCGCGAGCGCTTGAGGCTGTCTTCGGTGTGGGCCAGCAAATGGTTGATCTGCGCCACCAGCGGCTCCAGCTCCACCGGCACCTGATCATCGAGTTGCGAGCGCTGCCCCTGCTGCAACTGGGCGATCTGTTCCCGGGCCTTTTCCAGCGGGCGCAAGGCGCGGCGCACGGTGAACCGTTGCAACAGCAGGATCAGCAGCAGACCCGCCAGCCCCAGCCCGATACCGACCTGACGCATGCGCCGGAAGCTCTCGCTGACGGGGGTGTAGTCCTGGGCGACGCTGATGGAAATCGACTGGCCCAGGCGCCGGTAATCGGAGCGCAGCACCAGCAACTGCTGGCCTTCCGGGCCCAGTTGCAGGTTGCTGTGCAGCCCCGGTCGCTCCAGTCGCGGCAACTCCTGGTCCCACAGCGAGCGGGAGCGCCAGTGGCTGTCGGCGAAATCGATGCGGAAGTAATGACCGGAAAACGGTCGCTGATAGGCCGGCGACAGCAGGCGCTCATCCAGTTGCAGACCCTCGGGACCGCGCACCAGCGCCACCAGCAGGTTCTCGCTGTCGTTGCGCAGTCCGGATTCGAGGTAGCGTTGCAGGCCCATTTCGAACAGCCACAGGCTGGTCTGCGCCAGGATCAGGCCGACCACCACCATCACGCTGATCAGGCCCAGGCTCAAGCGGCGCTGGATCGACCTCACCGGGCTTGCCCGCCGAACAGGTAACCCTGGCCGCGTCGGGTCTCGATCACGCTGCGCCCCAGTTTGCGTCGCAGGTGATTGACGTGGACTTCCAGCACGTTGGAATCGCGCTCGGTCTCACCGTCGTAGAGGTGTTCAGCGAGGTGGGTCTTGGACAGGATCTGCTCGGGGTGGAGCATGAAATAGCGCAACAGGCGAAATTCGGCGGCGGTCAGCTGGATCTCTGCGCCGTCGCGGATCACGCACTGGCGGCCTTCATCCAGATGCAGGCCGGCCGCCTGGAGCGTGGGCTGGTTGACCTGGCCGTGGGCTCGACGCAGCAGGCCCTGGATGCGCAGATGCAATTCTTCGGGGTGAAACGGTTTGGCCAGGTAATCGTCGGCGCCGGCCTTGAGGCCTTCGATGCGCTCGGCCCAGGAGTCGCGGGCGGTGAGGATCAGCACCGGGGTCGTCAGCCCGCCCGCGCGCCACTGGGCCAGCACTTCGAGCCCCGGCAGGCCGGGCAGGCCCAGGTCGAGAATGATCAGGTCGTAGGGCTCGCTGCTGCCCTGATACACCGCGTCGCGACCGTCAGCCAGCCAGTCCACGGCGTAGCCTTGGCGATTGAGGCCCGCCAGCAATTCGTCGGCCAGGGGCACATGGTCTTCCACCAGGAGCAAACGCATCGGTCAATCTTCCTTGTCTTTGAGCAGCCGGCCGGTGGCGGCTTCGACATCGATCTCGCGGACCACGCCTTCGGTGGTCAGCAGTTCGACTTCATAAATGTAGACGTGGTGTTTCTCTTCGAGCTCGACTTCCAGCAGCTTGGCCCCCGGATAACGCTCCAGTGCCTGATCCAGCACCTGCTCAAGCGGCAGGATCACGCCTTGCTGGCGCAGGCGCAGGGCCTCGTCCTGATCCAGATCACGGGCCATCGCCACCGAGCAAACCGCCAGAAGCACAAGCGCCAGCCGAGTGCTGGCGCGTCGATGAGAAACAGAAAGCAGCGTCATTACGAAACCTGATGATCCTTGAGAACCTGGCCGGGGACGGCGTCTAATGAGGTGTTGCTTGCAAAGCAGCTTAGCAATGAGAACTTAATTGAAACTGAATTGCCATCACTCATCGAGACACCACCATCCCCTGTAGGAGCGAGGCTTGCCCGCGAAGGCGGTGTGTCTGCCGACGTATTTTTCGACTGACACACCGTCTTCGCGGGCAAGCCTCGCTCCTACAATTAGAACGCGTCTACAATTGCGCGCTGCCAAATACAGATATTGATATGACCGCCATCCACATCAAATTCCCCTCCATGACCCTCAAGGCCGGCCCCCGTGCCTTTGCGCGCATTCGGGACAACGGCCTCAACGCCGCCGATGTCGGCACCCTGCCCGGTGCCGCCGGTGGGCCGAAGGCGCTGGGGATTCAGGGGCTGGACCTGGCGTTGTTCGGCGACTGGCTGCCGGCGGCGCCGCGGGAGCGCTCGCTGATCGGCGCCTCGGTGGGTTCCTGGCGCTTCGCCAGCGCGTGCCTGCCGGATGCCGCCGAGGGCATTCGCCGGCTCGGGCACTTGTACACCGAGCAGAACTTCAACAAGGGCGTGACCATGGCACAGATCAGCCAGAGCTCGCGGCGCATGCTCGATGACCTGCTCGATGGCCGCGACGCCGCCCTGCTCGGCAACGCCCATTACCGCCTGAACATCATGGTGGTCAAAAGCCACGGCCTGCTCGCCGACGATCATCGCGGCCGTCTGGGGCTGGGCCTGTCGTCGGTGATCGCCGACAACCTGCGCGGTCGTGCGCGGCTGTCGCGGCACTTCGAGCGGCTGATCATCCACGATCCGCGCCTGGCGCCGCCGGTCGATACGCTCAATGACTTCCCGTCGCGCTTCGTCGCCCTCGATACTGGCAACCTGCGCCAGGCCCTGCTGGCCTCCGGCTCGATCCCCATGGTGATGGAAGGCGTGCGCGACCTGCCGGGTGCCGGCGCCGGCACCTTCCGCGACGGCGGCCTGCTGGACTATCACCTCGACCTGCCCTACAGCGGCGACGACATCGTGCTCTACCCGCACTTCACCGACCGTGTGATCCCGGGCTGGTTCGACAAGACCCTGCCATGGCGCCGCGCGTGCCCCGCGCGTTTGCAGAATGTGTTGCTGCTGGCGCCGTCGAAGGAATACCTGGCGCGCCTGCCCTACGGCAAACTGCCGGACCGCAACGACTTCAAACGCTTCATGGGCGACGCCCCGAGCCGGCAGAAATACTGGCGCGCGGCGATGGATGAAAGCCGCCGGATGGGGGATGAGTTTCTGGAACTGGCCGCCAACGGTCGCTTGGGTGAGCGCTTGCTGACCCTTTAGTCAGGACAAGCTGTTAAACTCGCCGCCAGTCCCCATTGCCCCGGCGTCGCCCCGTCGATCGCCACCTCAACAGAGCTGAAAACACCTGTGGAAATCTTCAAGGAATTTACGTTCGAATCCGCCCACCGCCTGCCCCACGTCCCGGATGGCCACAAGTGCGGACGCCTGCACGGTCACTCGTTCAAGGTGGCGATTCACCTCAGCGGCGAGATCGATGCGCACACCGGCTGGATCCGCGACTTCTCCGAGATCAAGGCGATCTTCAAGCCGCTGTACGAGCGTCTGGACCACAATTACCTGAACGACATTCCCGGTCTTGAAAACCCGACCAGCGAAGTGCTGGCCAAATTCATCTGGGCCGAACTCAAGCCCCTGCTGCCGGAACTGAGCGCGATCCGTATTCACGAGACTTGCACCAGCGGCTGCATCTATCGCGGCGAGTAATTTCCTCCGCTCTTGCTCCCTGTAGGAGCGAGCATGCTCGCGATGGTCGTCAACGATAACGTTGACAGCCTGACTCCCCGCGGTGTCTGTGCCTCCATCGCGAGCATGCTCGCTCCTACAGGGTTTCATCGCAGCGAGGACCGCGTTTCATGACTGATTGGCCCCTGCCCCAGACCTACCGCTTCAACGGTCACTCCGTGCGCTACGCCGTGCGCGGCGACGGCCCGCCTTTGGTGTTTGTGCACGGCACGCCCTTCTCCTCTTATGTCTGGCACCGCATCGCGCCGCATTTCATCACCACCCACCGGGTGCATTACTTCGACCTGCTGGGCTACGGCCAATCGGAAAAGGTCGATGGTGACGTGTCTCTGGGCGTGCAGAACGAATTGCTCGCGCAGTTGCTGCAACACTGGGGCCTGGATTGCCCCGACGTGGTGGCCCACGACTTCGGCGGCGCTACCGTCCTGCGCGCGCATCTGCTCAATGCTCGCAATTACCGCACCCTCACCCTGATCGACCCGGTCGCGCTGACGCCCTGGGGCTCGCCGTTCGTGCAGCATGTGCGTCAGCACGAAGCGGCGTTCAGCGGCCTGCCCGACTACATCCAGCGCGCCATCGTGCCGACCTACATTCGCGGCGCGATCCACCGGCAAATCCCCGACGACGAGCTCGACCCCTACGTGCAACCCTGGCTGGGGGATCCGGGGCAAGCGGCGTTCTATCGACAGATCGCGCAGATGGACGAGCGCTATACCCGCGAGGTCGAAGCGCTGTACCTCACCCTTCGCTGCCCGGTGCAGATCCTCTGGGGCGAAGACGACCAGTGGATCCCCATCGAACGCGGCCGCGCGCTGCACAAGATGATTCCCGGCTCGCAGTTCCATGCCATCCCCAATGCCGGGCATCTGGTCCAGGAAGATGCGCCAGAAGCCGTAGTCGCCGCGTTGCTGCGATTCCTGCCCTCAACCAATACCCCCTGAAGAAACCCGATCCCCTGTGGGAGCGGGCTTGCTCGCGAAGACGGTGTGTCA